>CAMPBE010000001.1 GCA_946636615.1 uncultured bacterium
TCACGTTTGTGTTCACCGCTGCTCGTCTCTCACTTCGTTCGTGGCTCTGCTCGGGCGGCAAAAAAAAGCTATGTACATAAGAAGTGCATAGCTGTTGATTAGGGATATGTGTATCTTAGTTCTCTAAGGAGTATAGTTGTATATTAGCAGATGAAATTTGAAATTAAATCATAAAAATGTATGATGTTTTAAGTTTGTGCTATAATTTTTCTATGTTTGACAGTTTGAGCGAAAAACTACAAAATATTATTAGCAAAACCAGAGGGAAAGAACTTACGCAAGACAACATGCAAGAGGCCTTGCGCGAAATTAGACGTGCGTTGTTAGAAGCTGATGTAAATTTGCGTGTTGTTAAATCTTTTATTTCTTCAATCAAAGATAAAGCCGAGGGCGAAAAGGTTCTTGAAGGTGTTGATCCATCCCAACAGTTAATAAAAATTGTTCATGATGAACTCGTGGACTTATTGGGGCATGAACAAAAACCTTTAGATTTTTCAGGAAGTCCAAATTTGATTATGATGCTTGGTCTTCAAGGTTCAGGTAAAACTACATCATCTGCAAAACTCGCAGTTAAATTAAAAAAAGAAGGTAGAAAGCCATTATTAGTAGCATGTGACGTTTACAGGCCGGCGGCAATTTCCCAATTACAAACTTTAGGCAAAGAAATTGAAACCGAAGTATTTACTATTGAAGGCAGTAAAGATGTTCAAAGTATTGTTCAAAGTGCTATTGATTATGCAAATTCAAACGATTTTAATACTCTTATTCTGGATACTGCAGGACGTTTGCAAATTGATACCGATATGATGGCAGAACTTTTACTTATTGACAGAATTTTCAAACCGAATGAAAAATTGCTTGTTATAGATGCTATGACAGGGCAAGAAGCTGTTAATGTTGCAGAAAATTTTGATGCTCAACTTGGTTTGACAGGTCTTGTTTTGACAAAACTAGATGGTGACAGTCGTGGCGGCTCTGCATTGAGTGTTTCATATTGCACAGGAAAACCTATAAAACTAACAGGTACAGGTGAAAAATTAAATGCGCTGGAAGATTTTTATCCTGAACGTATGGCAACACGTATTTTGGGTATGGGTGATATTGTTTCTCTGGTTGAACGTGCACAAGAAGTATTTGATGAAAAACAAGCACTTGAACTTGAAGAAAAAATGTCTAAAAACAATTTTTCTTTTAACGATTTTCTGAAAATGCAAAAGCAAATGAAAATGTTTGGTTCTATGGATCAGATTCTTGGAATGTTGCCGGGAATGAATATCAGTAAAAACGACAGAGAAAAACTTTCGCATGAAGGTGATAAACAATTTAAAAAAATGGAAGTTTTTATTTCAAGCATGACGCCTGAAGAAAGAAATAATCCCGACTTGTTAAACACAAGCAGAAAAAAACGTATTGCAAAAGGTTGTGGTATGGATTTGGCTGAATTAAATACTTTCCTGAAACAATTTGAACAAATGCGAATGATGATGAAGGGCATGACTGATATGAAGTCAATGTTTGGTAAATTTGGCGGCGGAATGCCTGATTTTAGCAAAATGGGAAATCTAGGCGGTCTCGGCGGATTTAAAGGTAAACTCGGCAAACACGCTATGAATAAAGCCATGAGTATGATGAGAAGATTTAAATAAATTCAGCTTTTATATTAAACATCAGCTAAAGGCGGTATATCAATACGTTTTAAACGTTGTTCAATTCTTCTGTACCATTTTAAGTGCTGTTTAAATAAAATATTATATTTAGAAACATCACCGTTAGAAATATCTTTAAATTGCTCATCACAAGTTTGTTCCAAAGCATGTTCCAATATGTGGTTTAATTCTTTTCTGTCTTTTGGAATATTGTTTGCATCAAATTCTATTCTATTACCGAAATTTACAACAACCTCAGGTCTGTTATCTCTGAAAAACGTATAGTCAAAAGCAACAGGAATTAAGTTTATTCTTCCGTACCTTTTAACTGCATTTTGAGCAATAAACGCCAAACCTGTTTGAAACTTTATAGGTCTAAAATGCGGCGGACGAATTATTCCCTGAGGAAATATGCACAACATGTTCCTAAAATCCGCCAATAAATCTACAGAATATTTTAAGGCTTTCATTGCAGATTGTGCCGATTTTTTATTAACCGAATATGCTCCCCCTTTACTGAATAGTGGAAATCTGTTCAGTTCTTCAATCATCAATCTTATTTCTTTATGAAAAATTCTGTGAGTGATATTGTAAAACACAATCCCATCCCACCAATTTGAATGTGGAGCAAAAAGAATTGTTTGTACAGATTTATCACTGTCAAAATAATTTTCAGCACCTTTGTATCTGAAAGCATAAAATCTGTTTTGCAACATGTTAAAGAAAAACATACTAGCAACCCAAACCCAAAATTTCGTGGTTTTGGCTGGTGTAAATTTCTCCTCTTTATTCCTTAACTTTGTAGGTGGGACGTCAGAATATAATTGTTCTTCTTCTGTAACCATAAATTAATTGTACCTCATTACTATTAATTACGCAAATTAACTAATAGATTATTTTAAGAAACATTAACACAAATCAACTGCCTTGTATGAACTTCTAACAAGCGGACCTATTTGATGCTTCTTAAAACCTATTTTGTCTGCTAAATGTTTTAATTCTTCATATTCATCAAGTGTATAATATTTTGCTACTTCAAGGTGTTCCTTTGACGGTTGAATATATTGTCCTATAGTTAAAATGTCACAACCAACAGATTTTAAGTCAAGCAGAGTTTGTTCTATTTGTTCAAAGGTTTCGCCTAAACCAATCATTAAACCTGATTTTGTAAGGATATCACTGTTTTCTTTCACATATTTCAAGACCTCTAAAGAACAGTTATAATCACCTTGTGGTCTTGCCGTTTTAAAAATGTCTCTAACAGTTTCTATGTTGTGATTAAAGACGTCAGGGTGTGCTTTTATAATTGTATCAAGAGAGTTTTTATTTCCTTTAAAATCAGGTGTTAAAATTTCTATTTTTGTATCAGGTGAGATTTTTCTTATTTCATATATGCAATTTGCAAAATGTTCTGCTCCGCCATCTTCTAAATCATCACGAGTGACTGATGTTATAACCGAATATTTTAACTCTAAAGAGTTTACAGCTTTCGCTACTCTTTTGGGTTCTTCAATATCAAGCGGTTCTGGACGATTGCAGGAAATATTACAATATCTGCAATTTCTTGTACAATTATTTCCCATAATCAAAAACGTTGCCGTTTGTTTTGTGTAGCACTCGTTTTTATTTGGGCAGCGTGCGTTTTCGCAAACGGTATTTAAACATTGAGTTTTTAATACTTTTCGTACTGTTCGTGTTTTATCCGTATCTATAACGGGCCGTTTTAAATATTCGGGTAATCTTTGTCGCATATGTATATTTTATTATTAAAAATTTTATATACAAGTTTATAAATATTTTTAAACTAATTAGCAAAAAAGTTGATTTTTGAGTTTTGAATAATTATAATGTTGCTATAAAAGGAGAACGATATGAAGAAAAATTTGATAACAATGTTATGTTTAATTGCTTTTGCAGGTTGTACATACGCAGAAATGTATCAAGTTCCGGGTTCTTATAAAGAAACTGTTACGGAAGTTACTGTTCAAGAAGGTGAAAATATTCAACAACCTGAAACTGTTGTAAAAGAAAAAAGAAAGTTTAAATTATTTAGAAGACGTCGTAAAGATTACAACCCTGCAAACACATATTGGAATTTTGGCAGACCACCTTTTTGGACAGGTTCTATTTAGTTTGTAATAATAAAATAATTAAAATAAAAGACGACATAAAAGTCGTCTTTTATTTTATGTTGAACAAACTTTCGAAAATCCCTTCAGAATATGTAGGATGTGCAAAACAAACTTTTTTCAAATCATCAATTGTCAAATCGTTTTGCATTGCGATAGTTATTTGCTGAATTAATGCTGATGCCTCTTTTGAAACGATATGTGCGCCAACGATTTTGCCTTCTTGTACCAAAATTTTTATAAATCCGTCTGTACAATTATCACAATGAGATTTGCCAAGCGCTGAAATCAATATATTGGATTTTTGATAAGTACCTTCCTGTAAATCTTGTTCTCGTTTTCCTATCCAGGCAATTTCAGGACATCCATAAACGACTGACGGAACTAAAGATTCATCAAACTCTATATCAGAGATTTCTTTTATAGCTTGTTTTATTGCAAAATGTGCAAGTTGAATTTTGCCTGATGCATCGCCGAGTAATATTTCGTTACCTTCATGTGGCTTTCTGCCCACTGCTAGTAAAACGGATTCCGGAGTTAATACATCTTGTGATTTTAAAATTACATTCCCGTTTTCAATTTTTTCAACACTGTTTGAAAGATACATTTTAATTTTTTTTGCTTTAAAAATTCTTTCAATTCTTTTTGAAACTTCAATATCAGCAAGTGGTAAAAGATGTTCTGCCGTTTCTACTATAGTAACTGCCACATCAAAAGCAGAAAAAATTCTTGCCCATTCTATGCCGATTGCTCCGGAGCCAACAATTACAATATTTTTTGGTAATTCTGTCATATTAAGAATATCATCAGAGCTAAGTACAAATTTATGGTCAAATTTTAAAGATGGAAAATCTTTTGGCTCTGAACCTATTGCAGAAATTATTTTTTTACACTCATATGTTTCATTGTTTGCAACAATTTTATTATTAACAATTTTTGCTTCTGCATTTACTACAATAACTCCTGCATTTTTAAGTGAGAGTTCGAGCGTTTTTCTAAGTTTTTCAACTACTTTATCTTTTCTTTCAACAACTTTTGCATAGTCAAACGATAAATTTTTAGTTGAAATACCAAGTTCTTCTCCACATTTCATTTCTTCATAAATTTCTGCGCTGTGTAAAATAGCTTTTGTAGGAATACAACCTTTATTGAGGCATACCCCGCCAACTTTATCTTTTTCAAATAAAACAACTGAAAGCCCCTGTTTTCTCGCTTGAAAAGCTGCTGTGTATCCTGCAGGTCCTCCGCCTATTATTCCCAAATCATATTCGTTCATTTTTACCTCGTATAAACTCTTGGCAGCCTTACTTTTAGTCGGCAAGTTAGTTCATAATTGATTGTACCCAATATTTTTGCCCATTCATCTATTGAATGATTTTCGTCAAGTAAAGTAATTACGTCGCCCAAATTTGCATTAACATCTGTTATATCAAACATCATCTGATCCATTGTGATGTTGCCGATTTGTTTTATTTCTTTTCCATTTAGAATTCCTGAAATTTTATTTGACAAACCTCTTGGAACTCCGTCCGCATACCCTAAAGGAATTGTTGCAATTTTTCGTGTTCCTTTTGCAACAAAAGTATGACCGTAGCTGACACCTTCACCATCTTTTGCTTTGTGAATATTTACTATTCTTGCTTTCAATGACATTACAGGTTTTAAATCAGGCTTTATTACATTTGCATCTTCAGGTAAATCCGGATACAGACCGTACAGTGCAATCCCAGCTCTGCGCATATTAGAATTCGGTACATCATAGCACATTGCACCTGCAGTGTTTAATATGTGTAAAGTCAAACCTTTTGTGTCAATGTTTGAAATTACGCTGTTCCATCTTTCAATTTGAATTTTAGTTTTTTCTCTTATCTCTGCGTTTGCCAGATGCGTGAATATTCCGCCGAAATCCAAATAATCTGCATTTTGTACCTCTTTAATAAAATCAATTGCGTCATCAATTGAAATACCGATTCTGTTCATACCTGTGTCTAGTTTTACGTGAACTTTCGGTTTTTTCCCTGTTCTTTCATATGCCTTTTTGCAAGCGTCAAGATGTTCTTTTGAAAATATTGAAATTATTAAATCTGCATTCACTGCAGTTTCAACAGCCCAAATTGGAACTGCTCCCAAAACAAGTATGTCACAATTAATTTTTGCCTGTCTTAAATCTACCCCTTCATCTATTGATGCAACTCCAAGCATATCCGCACCTGACGCCAAAAGTGTAGGTGCGAGCATAACAGAACCATGGCCGTATGCGTCAGCTTTTACTACGGCAAGAAGTTTTATATTTTCAGGTGTGTTTTTTCTTATTGCGCGCATATTATGCGCTACATTTTCAAGATTAATCTCTACCCAACTGTCCCTGTGAATATTTATGTTTGTCTGTCTTACGTTTTTCATAAAACTAGTATATTACCATTTAAAATTAATGGCAATTGTAAATTATTAAAAAATAATAAATATTTCTTGTTTATTAAAATTAATAAACTATAATTTTAATATAGAAAGAGGTAAACTATGGGAAAAAGTAATAATCCGTTTAAAAATCCTGACAGTATTGAAGATGCTGTTAGTCAGGATGAAATAAAAGAAGAAGTTAAGGAAGAAAATTCAGAAAATATCAAAGAAGAAGATAATTCTGAATTAAATTCACTTCAAGAAAAATATGAAGCTTTAAATCAGCAATACATAAGACTTGCTGCGGATTTTGATAATTACAGAAAACGTCAAGAACATGAGAGAGAAGAACTTTTAAAATTTGGAACTGAAAATGCACTTAAAAAATTATTAGAAGTACTTGATAACTTTGAAAGAGGTAAAAAAGCTCTTGAAAATGTTGAAGATTGTGCAAAAGTTAAAGAAAGTTTTGATTTGGTGCATAAACAAGTTGTAGAGGCGCTTTCAAAGTTAGGTTTGGAAACGATAGATACAACAGATAAAGAATTTGATCCTAACTTCCATGAGGCTGTTATGCAGACTCCTACATCAGAAAAGCCGGAGCATACGATAATAAATGAATTGCAAAAAGGATACAAGTTTGGAGATAAAGTTTTGCGTCCTGCGCTTGTTAATGTTGCTACTGCCGAATAATTTATTTTTATGATAAAATATTATCAATTAAAGAATGTGGAAGAGTTAAATGACAGATTACTACGAAATATTAGGCATATCAAAAGATGCTACAAAAGATGAGATAAAATCCGCTTTTAGAAAAAAAGCTCGTACATTGCACCCCGACGTAAACAAAGCTCCGGATGCTGAAGAAAAGTTTAAAGAGCTTGGTAAAGCATATGAAACTCTTATGGATGACAATAAAAGAGCAACATATGATGCTTATGGTGAAGATGGCTTGAAAAATGCAGGTTTTGATACCGGTGGACCTTTTGCTGGCGGTTTTGGCGATCTGAACGATATATTTAATTCTTTCTTTGGGGGAATGGGCGGCTTTGGATTTGGCGGAAGACCTGATCCTAATGCGCCAATTGAAGGTGATGATCTTAGACTTGATATAGAAATTGAATTTGAGCAGGCAGTTTTCGGTATGGAAAAAGAAATAAAATTTGACCATCTTGAAACTTGTCCTGAATGCTCAGGTACAGGTGCTCAAAAAGGTTCATCTCCCGTTACTTGTCCTACTTGTCATGGAACAGGTCAGGTTCAGCAAGTTATGAGAACTCCTCTAGGAGCGATTTCACAGATTGTAACTTGTCCTGATTGTAGAGGAAAAGGCAAAAAAATAGCCAATCCTTGTAAAGCTTGCTCAGGTCATGGAAAAATTGAAAAAGAAAAGAAAATTAAAATTAAAATTCCTGCAGGTGTTGACAATATGTCAAAAATCAGAGTTTCAAGAGAAGGAGATGCCGGTACTAACGGGGGGCCTGCAGGTGATCTGTATGTAGTTTTGCATGTCAAACCTTCAGATTATTTTAAAAGAGAGGGCAATGATGTATATACAAGGCTTGATATAACACAATCTCAAGCTGCTTTAGGCGATGAGGTTGTTGTCAAAACTCTTGATGGAGAACGTAAAATATTAATTCATGCAGGAATACAAACAGGTAATAACATAAAGATAAAAGGAGCGGGTGTTCCATTTATAACGAGACCTTCTCAAAGAGGTGATCATATTGTAATAGTTGCAATTCATACACCTACTAAGTTGACTGACGAAGAACGTAATTTGTATAAAAGGTTGTATGAAATTCAAAATAATGCTAAGCTTAAACAATCATCTGTGATGGATAAAGTTAAAGGAGTATTTAATAATGTTTAAAACTCATAATTTAACTAAAAATGCATTAAAATTCTTTTTAATAGTGTTGTTGGTCATATCGATTAATATACCGTCATATGCGGAAAAAATTCCTGATAATGTACAGGAATTTATTGAACAAAGTTTTCCTAAAACAAATTTCCGTTTTGACGGGCTTATTACATTGCCTGATAATACTGTTTATTTACCGTTGTTCCCAGCAAAAACTGATAATGTGGAAAAACTTGAAATAAAACAAACTTATCCGGCTGATAAGAAAATGATTGACAAGCCAAATGTTGTTATTTTTAATAATGATTTTTCATTATTAAAAGTTTTGTATAATACAAAAGGTCAAAAAACTGTTTATTCAATGGCAAATCCACCTATTGAGCTCAGAACGGGTATGCTTCCTCAAGAGTTGTTAATTCCAAACGGTTTGGTAATTCCAGAAAACCTTAAATCTATAGCAGGAAATCTTATTATTAATACTGTTGAAACACAAGGAATTAAAATAGAAAGTACTAAACCTGTTGTAACTCAATTATCCGGTTCTACTTTGAAAACACTTTCGCAAATTCCACAACTAAAAAATAGAAATTTTTATGTTTCATCACCATATTCAAAAAATATTCAAGTTTTAAACCTTGGCGCAAAGACTCCTGAATATTCTTTAGCTCAGACAAATGTTCCTATTTCTATGAAAGCATATAATGATGAATTTCTTTTTGTAACAGCTTATGAAAAACCTTCTGTTGATATAATCGCTTTGGCGGATGATCAAATAATTAAACAAATTCCGACAAATACTCAGCCTGATGAAATATTGATAGACAATAACAAAAAACTTGCGTATATTTCTAGCTCAGTTGATTCAAGTATTTATGTTTTGAATTTGGAAACAATGACACTGTGCAGACAAATCAGAATTACAGGCATGTGTGAAAAATTAACACTTTCTGAAGATGGGACAAAATTGTTCTATTATGACAAAAAAACAAAAGATATTTGGTCTATAGAGCTTGATAATAACTATTTATTAAAAGAAATAGGCAAGTTTCCAAATGTGTCAAGGATTGCGTATACCAATGGTAAAATTTATATAACAAGCCGTACTAAAAACAGAATAGCAATAATTGATTACGACACTGTAGGCTTTATGGGTGAATTTGAAATCTGTGAAAAACCAATTGATATGTTGGCATATAAGGATAAATTATTTGTTTTGGGTGCAGAAGATAATTCTATTCAGATTATTGATCCTAAAACTGATGAAGTTACTGATTCCATATACTTAAATACGAACGGATTTTCTACAAAAATATCGTATGTAGATGGCACAAACATAGCATTGATTACTGATACAAAAGCTTCTTTGTATACAATATTTGATTTGGATGCAAAAAAAGCTATCAGCTTTGTACCAATTGATATTCCTGCAAACTCTATTGTTGTTACAAAAAAGATTGAAAAGCACTAAAAATGATAGAAAAATTTGATAAAATAACACAGGATAAATTAATAGAGCTTGAGAAAACTCAACATCAATTTTGGAATATTTCAAGGGTTACGGCAGAATTTTTGTATTCTTTAATAAGAACTCAAAAATCAAAGAGCGTGTTAGAAATAGGAACTTCTAACGGTTATTCAGGCATTTGGCTTGGCAAGGCAGTAAAAGCTACCGGCGGACATCTTACAACTATTGAATTTTATGATAAGCGTCTTGATGTTGCTAAAGAAAATTTTAAATTGTGCGGTGTTGATGATGTTATTACAACACTTCAGGGCTCTGCTCTGATGCATTTGGAGTATTTGCCTGAAGATTTTGAAATTGATTTTGCTTTTGTAGATGCTAATAAATCAGAATATGTAAAGTATTTTCAGTTTATAGATAAACATATGAAAAAAGGCGGAATTATTGCTTGCGATAATGTTTTGTCGCATGAAGCAAAATGTAAACCTTTTATTGATGCAATTAATGCAAATTCAAATTATGAAAATGTTGTACTCCCATTACCTGCTGGTTTGTCTTTGGGTAGAAAACTTAAATAGAATTTTTATAAATAATATGATATAATATTTTTATGAAAATTCTTGGAATTGATCCCGGTATGGCAATAGTTGGTTATTCATTAATTGAGTTTGACAACGATATTCCGTTGTTAAAGCATTCCGGTTCAATTCAGACCGACAAAAATAAGCGTGAATCTGCAAGGCTTCTTGAAATATATGAAGATATGACAAAGATTGTTGAAACATATAAACCAGATGTTGCAGCAATTGAAAAACTGTTTTTCTTTCGTAATCAAACAACAGTTATGCCGGTTGCACATGCAAGAGGTGTTATTTTAGCGGTTCTTGAAAAATTCAATATACCAATATATGAATATACCCCAATAGAAGTTAAGCAAACTCTTACAGGCTACGGTAGAGCAAGTAAAAAAGAAGTTGAACAAATGGTAAAAATTTCTCTGGGTGTTGATAAGTTACCAAAATTAGATGATACCGTTGACTCTATTGCTATAGCAATTTGTCATACAAGGGGGCAATAGTATGAAAAAATTTTTGACAAATTATTTTATTAAATTTATATGTTATTCAATATGTTTTTCGCTTATTTATGGAGCTTTTTCATATTCAACATCTGATAATGAGCTTACTTATAGTGAACAAAGTAGTGTAAATAAATCTGTACAAAGACCCAAAGTCGATTCTAGCATTAATAAATCTAATAAATCTGCAGATTTATCAAAAGAATACAGCGCAAATAATAATCAAGCTGCGATAAACAGAAAAATATTAGAAAAGCAGTTTCCTAATCACTATATTGCAAGAGCCATAACAAACGGTTATATTGTGAGGTGGAATCCTGAAACTTTTCCTTTAAAAATTTATATTCAGCATAAAACAGATTTGCCTGAATATTTTTATTCAGAGGTTAAAAAAGCATTTATAGAGTGGCAGGATGAAACGAATAAATTTATAAATTTTACTTTTGTAGATTCTCCCAAAAATGCTGATATAAAGTGTTATTTCCCAAAAAATGATAAAGAAGCCGCAGATTTTTCAAAAAAATTCGGTGGAATTACCAATTCTGAAATAAAAAATAATACTTTAAAATATATGACAATTGTTTTTTCTACAAAATATAACGGCTCAGATCAATATTATAAAGATTATATAATTCATTCAATAGCTTTGCATGAAATAGGTCATGCACTTGGAATTTTAGGACACAGTGTAAATCCGAATGATATTATGTACCCAAGGACATCTTTATCAAGAGGTGAGATAAGTGCTGGCGATATTAATACTTTAAAACTTATTTATTCAATCGTTCCGGATGTATCAAATAAAAATTTTTTAAAAGAAGATAGAGATAAATTTTTGACAATAGCTGACATATTTGGTGATGATGATGAACGGATAAATCTTGAACTTGCAAATACAATTGAGGATAAAGAGATTACAAAAGATGATCCGCATAAAATAATGCATATAGGAAGTTTATATTATAAAAAAGGCGATTATAAAAAAGCTATCGAAAATTATAAACTTGCTTCAGAGAAAATAATTAATGATGATCAAATGCTTGCAAAAGTACATTATAATATAGCTTTATCAAATTATAAATTAAAAAAATATCAGGATGCAATTGAGCATGTAAAACAGTCGCAAAACTTATTTCCAAGTGACAACACTTTGGAACTTATGGGCAGAATATATTATAAATCCGGAGATAATAAAGCTGCAAAACGTGTTCTTGTAAACTTATTGAATAAAAATCAGAAAATCTATAACGCATATGTTACTCTTGCGCATATTTATAAAGAAGAAAACGATATGAAAAATTGGAATGTCTTGTATGAAATGGGTAAGGAAAACTTTCCAGACAATCCTCCATTGAGACGTCATTAAAATATTTACAACATATACAATTATATGATAAGGTATTTATATGAAATTTGATTATATATTATTAAGACAGATATCTATATTAAGCGCATTTTTTGGCGCAATCGCAGGAATCATTACAATAATACCTTTTATCGGTGCGTATTCTTTTATATTTTTGTTATGTTTTATGGCTCCTGTAGTAATTTGGCTGTTGTACAAATATAATTGTATTTCTATAGATTCTATAAAAGACGGTATAATAATTGGAGCAATTTCAGGGTTTGTTGCATATTTGGCTTTTTCTTTTATTTATATACCGATTTCCGTAATTCTTTTAAAGGTTTTAAATTTTACTGCGAATCAAGGAATAGGCTTATTGTTGAATAATGCTGGATTTTTTATTTTAACAGTAACTTCAATATTTCTAGGTGTCGTAGGGGCTACAGTGAATGCATTCACAGGGTTTATAACATTTTATGTAATTGAATTTTTAAATTCGGCAAAAAAATAATTATGCTATTAGAAATAACATAATTATTTTTTAATATTAATTATAATAGTCTAACCCTCAGCGACGACTCTTGCGATAAGTTCGCCGTAGCTGTTCATAGAACCGTCAGTTTCTTCGATTATATAATTGTATCCTTCTTTGCCTTCGATTGCTTTTTGAGCTTTTTGCAATGCTGTATCATAATCTTTGCATTGTGCAACTTCAGTTTTTGAAAATTCTGAGTGATTTCTTTCTGTGTAAACGTGATACATTTTATACCTCCTTGTTTTTTAATGTTTCTTTAATTTCAAGCATTTCATATTTTAGTCTGTTCAATTCGCATTTTATAGGGTCTGGAATTCTGTTGTGCATAAGAGTTCCGTTTTCATCCCTAAAGTGCCTTTGGACAATTCTGCCGGGTACTCCGACAACAGTTGAGTTTTCCGGAACATCATCAACAACAACTGAACCTGCACCTATTCTTGAATAATCGCCTATTTTTATATTGCCTAAAACCTTTGCACCTGCGCCGACAATTACGTTATTTCCCAATGTCGGATGTCTTTTGCCATGTTCTTTTCCTGTTCCGCCCAGAGTTACTTGTTGGTATATTAAAACATCATCCCCAATCTCTGTCGTAGCGCCGATTACGACACCTTCGCCATGGTCAATAAAAAATCTTCTTCCGATTTTTGCTGCAGGATGAATTTCAATTCCTGTAATAATTCTTGTAAGGTAAGAAATCATTCTTGGTAATATAGGGATATGCCATTTATAAAACTTATGTGCCAAACGATATGCAATGAGTGCGTGTAGGCCGGGATAACACAATATTACCTCTAGCAGATTATCTGCAGCGGGATCCTTGTCATATATAACTTGGATATCTTCTTTTACTTTTGTTATTCCACGTTTTAATGTTCTAAACATAAGTAAATTATAGCGCAAAAATTTTTGTTTACGGTTTTTATTGAAAATATGAGTAAAGTAGATAATATACATTTTACCGGTTTTAAAAATCCCCATTATTATAGAAAATCCGGTCATAACTTTTTATATGCAGAGTTGAACGGACAAGATTTACACTCATTTAGACGGGCTGTTAGACAAGCTGCCTTTGATAAAGGGACATATGACAGCAAATTGCAAAATAATGTTTGTGTTTTAAATTCTGATGATGGTGTTTTATACATAAATAATATTCCTGTCGAAGAAATTGATGAAAGTATTCCGCTATTCTCTTTTGCCGCAAAAATGACAAGACGTCTGGCAAAAAGATTTGATTCTAATATTCAGCAAGGAGCCAAAGATATTAATAATCGAATTTCAAATATTATGATGAATTATTTTGAAGTTTAAAAAACCGGAGGGAAGCTCCGGTTTTAAATTATTCAGTTATAGATTTTAATTCTTCTCTGAGTTTTTGAACTTGTTTGTTGTAATATTCAAGCCAGCTTGTGTCTTCGTCCATCAATGACGGCTCAGCTATTGCTCGGATTCTCTTTTTATCAAGAAGTTCAAGTTGTTCATTAATCTCATTTATTCTTATTTTATTTTGTTCTTCTTGTTTTTTTATTTCTACTTCAACCGGTGAAAGTTTTTGCCATTTTCCGTTTACAAAAGAATATTCATTATAATCAACAGCTATAACAGAATTTTCATACATAATTATTATTTTTCCGTTGTTCTGTTCTTTGAGTAAATTCATCCAATATTCATCGGATATTTCTATGGCGTTTTCAAATTTATCAAGGTAAAAACCATAATCTTTACCGTTTTTTGTTCCGTAATATTTCATTTTTCCTCCTTAATGTCCTATTGCAATCCAATTTATTAATAAATCGGTTGTGTTGCTGCTTGCATAATACTTAAACCCTGTTCCACTTTGGTTTGTAAAACCTTCATCTGAACGTGAAGAAGATGTTGAATAGCCTTGTTTTGAAACAACAACTGCGGGACTTGTTGCGAAAGCGACAGGATATGTGACATTTGGTGATTTATACACTCCCCATTGCATAATAATACCGTTTGGAAATTTAAAATAACCTGGGTTACCTAATGTAACATCTTTAAAAGAGTTGTTCCATTCTGTCCAGCTTGAATTTGTATAATTTCTGGTATATATGCGTAAAATACTTTCATCATAAAACCACAGTTGTTTGAAACCCGAAGTTTCATCACCTAAAACAACTAATGTTCCTGCTCCTGATATAGGTGCATTTAATGGTTCATAGCTGCTTGAAAAAAAGTAAATCCCTTTTCTTTTGTAATCATCTAAATCAGTAGAACTTTCAACAATATTTTTTTGTATAAAAAGCTCATCATCCAATGTGTTATTTATTTCATCAAGAATGTTATTGATTGTTTCTATATCATAATCTGCAGAAATTTTGTTCTGAGTAATGGTTTCGGCAAGAGCAATAAAATTAGCATTTACTTCTCCGGCTTTTGCTTTCATACCCGGCACAAATGAATAAGGTATCATTGAGTCAGTCATAAGTTCCTTTCTGACTGATTTAATGAATTTTATAAGGCATTGAGTATATTATACCATTTTTTTATTATTATTACAAATTTGATTTTAAAATTATAATGTTACGGGTTTAGCTTTTTTATAAGAGCCTAAAAATTTCATAAATTTTGCTTTTTCTTTTACTTCTTGCAGTGTTTTTATAATTTGCGGATTTCTGACATGTCCATCAAAAGTTACGGTTAAAATATATTCTCCGAATTGATGATTAGACGGATGTGAAGCAATATATGAAAGATTAATGTCATTTTTCATAAATATATTCAGTATTTGTAAAAGAGCTCCCGGTTTATTGCTTGCCGAAAAAGCTATTGAGGTCTTATCATTGCCTGTTTCTTCCGTTTCGAAATCTCCGAACAAAATGTATCTTGTTTGATCTGTTTTATCGTCATTTATATTTTCTTTTAAAACGTTGAGATAAAATGTTTCTGCAGTTTTTGGAGTTCCGATTGAAGAATATGTGAGATTGTAGTTTTGCAAGCTTCTTGCAGCTTCTGGCATGCTTGGGGATTCTATAATATTAACATTAAACGGCATATCGTTTTTTACAAAATCTCTGCATTTTGCAAGCATATCAGGAGGTGCAATTATTCCTGATATAGAATAAATTTCAGTTGTTCTGGAAAGTAAGCAATAATTTATCGGTTGATAGTATTCTGCCAAAATTTTGATGTTTGGATTTTTAGCTAATATAAGATTGTCAAGAGTTTCTCTAATTGTTCCTCTAATTGAATTTTCAACAGGTAAAACACCCAAAGTGTCAGGATTATTATTAACGTATTCTACAATTTGTTTTATTGTTTCAAACGCTTGTCCATATGCATTTATTTTCAATTTCTCAGAAAAATAATCTTTTGCCATTTCGGTAAAAGAACTTTGTGGACCAAGGTAGCATATTGTTTGTACATTCTCAAAATTTTGCATTTGATAAACTTTCTTATTTCTTATATGATTATAACAAAAATGATAGGATGAAGCAATGACAAATATTAAATTTGGTACAGACGGTTGGAGAGCTGTTGTCGGAAAAGATTTTAATGATGAAAATGTGGCAACCGTAACTAAGGCTATTGGTAAATATGTATTTGATAAGTTTGGTTTGGGTAAAAAAATTATAGTCGGTTATGATCCTCGTAATATGGCTTTTGAATATGCACAACAAACTGCACAACAACTTTCAGGATACGGTTTTAATGTCTTGTTATCCGATAAAGTTATTCCGACGCCTGTTCTTGCTTATAATGCAAAGCATTTAAATGCTTGTGCTGTGATGTTTACTGCTTCTCATAATCCTCCTGAATATTTAGGAATAAAATTTATTCCCGATTATGCAGGGCCGGCAACTTCCGATATAACTGATGAGTTGGTAAAGAATTTGTCTTGCTCTAATACTGAACTAGTTTCAGAATCTAATAATAGTGGGAGTGTTGAAAAATATGATTTTTCAAAAGATTATTTTGAACATATTGAAAAACTAATTAATTTTGATAAAATCAAAACATTAGATACAAATATTATATTTGACGGATTATATGCTGCAAGCATTGGATATTTCGATAAACTTTTGGAAAAACATAATATAAAATTTGATAGTTTACATATGTATCATGATGTAAACTTTGGCGGTGGTATGCCTGAACCAAAACCAAAATATCTGAAAGAATTGATAGAGCGAGTTAAATCACATAAGAATTCTGTTGGTTTTGCAAATGACGGTGACTCTGACAGGTTTGGTGTTATAAATGAGAATGGTGAGTATGTTTCTCCAAACGAAGTAATATCAATTTTACTCAGACATTTAAAGAAAAATAAAAAGTATGACGGTCCGCTTGTAAAAACAGTTGGTGCAAGTTTATTACTTAACAAAGTTGCAGAAAAGGCGGGGGTTGAAGTTATTGAAACTGCAGTAGGATTCAAACATGTAGGCGAGGCTATGCGTAAATTCAATCCGATTATTGGCGGCGAAGAATCGGGTGGCTTGAGCATTCAAGGACATATTCCGGAAAAAGACGGAATACTTGCTAATCTTTTAATTCTTGAAGCCATGGCATGCGAAAACAAATCCCTTGTTGAACTTCAAAAAGATTTGTACGATTTTGTCGGTTGTCAATTTTATAATGACAGAATAGATAAAAAACTTGAAAATTTCGAAATGATAAAATCAATTTTGGAAGAGTATAAAAACAAAAAGGAAATTGGAAATTTTAAAGTTATTAAAATTGATACAAAAGATGGAGTAAAATTGTATTTTTCCGACAACTCAAGCTGGGTTCTGATTAGGCCAAGCGGAACAGAACCTTTACTTAGAATATATTTTGAGAGCGACAGCATAGAAAAACTGAATACTCTCAAAAAACTTTTAAGTGAAATTTAAGATAAGAAGAATTTGTCTAGCAATTTAAGGAAAGCTGATCTGTTAGATCTGTTGATTTGGTTTTGCATTTCCATAGCATCAATTTTTGAACCGATTTCTTTATATGTTTCTGCCATAAATGCTTGTTTTCTGTCTTTTTCGGTCGGATATTCTTCTCTCATTCTTGTGAGTTCGCCACTATCCATAAATTTTGCACCGCAATTGTAGCATTCATCTATTTGTACGGCATGTTTTGCGCTGACATAATTCTTTACCATTTTGTTGCCACATACGGGGCAAATTCTTGTAACTGATTCATCAGTTTTTTCAAAAGTTCTATTTTTCAAAATTTCTTTTAAATCATCAATATTTTCATGATTTTCATCAAAATGTTTTAATTCAAGCCCATCAAAAAATATTCCGCCGCATCCGTCGACACAAACATCTAAGTTAAAGCCTGCGTAAGGCATAAAAACTTTAAGCATAGGTTTGCCGCAAGCCGGACAATTGATTGTTTCAATAGTATCGTTCATATATTTCATATAATTAATTCCTTTTTGTAAATAAATACTAACAATATTTTCAGATAATGTCAAATAAAAAGACCGATTGAAAATCGGTCTTTTGGAATTTATTTTGTTTCAGCTTGTTCTGAAAGATTTTTTAGAATTGAATAAGTTGCATCCCAACCGTTCAAACCGCCTGTCGCTTTGTATTTTGCAATTTGCTTTGCTCTTTCTTTTTTAAGTTTTGCTTGTGTTTTTTCAAACTTTTTCAATGCTTTTTTGTTTGAATTTCTTTCAGAAATTGTTGGTTCAATGTAAGCCAAAAAGTTTCTGTATTCTTGGCAGTTATAGCCTGCTTTAACTTTTGAAGGGTAGTTGTATGTTAAGTAATCATAGATATATTGAGTTCTTTTGATATTGTTTAATTGTCCTGTCATTGTTTCCCAAGTAGTACCCGGTTTTTTACCAAGAACAACAATCATTGCAAGCGGGTTATATCCGGCTTGAATCATCAGATCTATACCTGTGATATCGGCATTCATTTGGTCTTTTTCAGACATAGAATTAAGTGTTATTTGATTTAATAAAATAGCTTTGTTTTGAGCTGATTCGGATTCAAGACTTCCTGCAAAAGCTGAAGCTATGTTTGATACAAATTTTTTCTTTGAAGCGTTTGCGTTAATCAAAGCTCCAAGCTCCTGACAAATTACAGCAGCAACTTCGTTGTCGTTGCCTGTGTATCCCAGATCTGTTTTTTGGATATAAAATTCGTTGTTAGTGTTTGTTGAGCTGTTTGTTACTGCAGTTTCGGTAACTACAAATTTTGTGGCTGTAGGTAAATTGTTTTTAGATAAAATCTGAGCACCAACAGTTGGAACTCTGTCTACTGCACTCCATGTTGTTGCAGCATACGATGGAACTGAAATTAATAATGCCATCATTAATGATAATAAGATTTTTTTCATATTTCTTCTCCTTTATATATGACTTAATCCATAAATCTGTACTTTATTAATGCAATTGCCGCATATATTCCGTCTTTCCAAGTTATTTTTTTACCCTCAGAAATATCCCTGCCATAATAAGAGATTGGAATTTCATATAACCTTGCACCACGTTTCAATACTTTAGCCGTTATTTCAGGTTCAAAATCAAATCTGTTTGATTTTATTTTTATTCCCTTAATAAATTCAGTTTTAAAAGCTTTGTAACATGTTTCCATATCAGTAAGTGTAGAACCGTATAAAACATTTGTCAGTAATGATAAAAATTTGTTACCCAACAAGTGGTGAAACATAAAAGAACGTGTTGGTTTTCCGCCGGAAAGGCGAGAACCGTAACACACATCAGCCCTGTTTTCAACAATCAGTTTTATTAACGGTTCGTAGTCCTCTGGATCGTATTCTAAATCGGCATCCTGAATAACTGTTATGTCGCCTGTGGCTTCTTTAAAACCGGTCCTGAGTGCTGCGCCTTTCCCTTGATTAAACTCGTGATACAAAACTTTATAAGGTAATTTTTTATAAAGCTCTCTTGTACCGTCTGTTGAGTAGTCATCAATTAATATTATTTCTTTTTCTAATCCATAAAAGTTTGCTTGTTCAACTTTTTTTAAAATTTCACAAAGCGTATTCACTTCGTTATAAACAGGAATTAAAATAGTAACCTTTTTCATCAACAACCTTTAATATTTGTCTTATTTATAAAAATATTGTACAATAAAAACATACATATGTAAAATGGCGGATTATATGACTAAATGCGATAATAAATTAATAAAAGACGGTCTGTCTTTATTAGAAGATAAAAATTATGAAAGTGCAGTAAAGCATTTTGAACAAGCACAGAAGTTTTATTCTGAAAATAATTCTGAAGAATATGTATCTGTTTCATTAAGTTTGTTGGGTATGTCAAAATACTTGTTGGATAAAAATTTTTTTAAAGAAGCATTACAGTTTACAAAAGATGCTGAATATATGGCAAAATATTCCAAAAATCAATCAGCAAAACTTGTAAATGAGTATGCAGTTGGTACAATTTCCTTCGGTCAAGGCAATAATGATTTAGCGGTGATGCATTTCGAAAATGCTCAAAATATTGCTAAAAATTATGATGACGAATTTTCTATTATAGGGTATGTAAATACAAGATTAAAACAAATAAAAAGTGGTATAGGTTTTGAAGTTCCTATTAAAAGTGATCCTTTGGTATCATTGGTAAAAATTGGGCGTTCTATTACTGCTGTTACAGATATCAATGTGTTGTTAAAAGTTATTGCAGAAGAAACAAAAATTGCCATTCAAGCTGACAGATGTACTGTATTTTTATTGGATAAAGATACTAATGAATTGTGGAGTAAGGTTGCTCTTGGAATGGATAGTCAGGAAATCAGATTTCCTGCTGACAAAGGCCTTGCCGGTTATGTTGTTAAAACAGGAGAACCTTTAAATATTCCTGATGCATACAACGATTCAAGGTTTAATCCTGATATTGACAAAAAAACAGGTTACAGGACAAAAACAATTTTATGTATGCCTATAAAAAACAATAATCAGGAAATAATAGGTGCTTTTCAGGTATTAAACAAACTTGATGGTGTATTTACAAAGAGCGACGAAGATTTGCTTGTTGCAATTGGCGGTAGTGCATCGATTGCGCTTGAGAATGCTCAATTATTTGAACAGCAGAAAGAACTTTACAAAGAACAAAAAGCTCTATTCGAAAGCTTTATAGATACTCTCGCAACTTCTATAGATGCTCGAGATAAGATTACAGCAGGTCACTCTAGCAGAGTAAAATTATATGCAATGCTTTTGGTTGAGCAACTTGGTTGTGATGATAAGTTTAAGGAGCTTGTTGAAAAAGCTGCTATTTTGCACGATATAGGGAAAATTGGTATCAGAGATTCTGTTCTTCAAAAAGAAGGTAAATTGACTGATGAGGAATACAAACATATTCAAGAACATGTAAAAATTACGCATGATATTTTGGATAAAATTTATATGTCCGAAGATTTTAAACAAATAACAGACATGGCTTGCTCTCATCATGAAAAATTTGACGGTTCAGGTTATTACAGGCACTTGAGTGGTGAAAATATTCCATATGGAGGCAGAATTTTGGCTGTTGCTGATGTGTTTGATGCGATTACATCAAAACGTCATTATCGTGACAAAATGCCTATTCAAAATGTTATTGATATCTTAAAAAGCGGTAAAGATAAACATTTTGACGGAAAATTAGTAGATGAGTTTTTGGCAATCCCTGTGGATAAAATTATAAGGGTATTTTTGACAGAAAATCATCATAATTTTACGGAAGAAGATGCAGAGATTTTAAGTCATTATAATTTAAATGATATTTGTAATTTTATAACTGATGAAAATAGTGATAAGAAAGAAATAGCGTTATTATTTAATTTTTATTATTCGGGGAAAAAAGAGGATTGATGAGGAAATTTTTAAGCATAATTATTATAATGTTTTTGGCAAATGTTGTAAATGCTGAAGGATTTGAGCAAATTCCCGCAGTAAATCCGCTAATGCCTCAACCTATGTCTGCAAATACGATTGCACTTCCTGTGAAAAAGGCTACATTGACTCATAATAATATACACAATCTATACGTACTTGCTTTCGAAAGATTTATTCAAAGTAATGTAAAATCTGCATATAACGATTTTAAAATAATGATTGATTCTATAGGTGAAAATGATTATGTATATATGAAGTTTGCGGAAAATATGGCAGATATAGGCTTTTTTGATTTGTCAGAAAAAGCAGCTGGAAAAATTCAAGATAAATCACTTTCGGGTTTTCTTGTGGATGATATAAAATTATATTATTTCCCTATAAAAAAATTAAAAGTTGATGATGAAATCTATTTGAGCGAAGTTTTTTCAAATATTATTTATAACGATCAAAGTAAAGAAGCTACTGATGAATTAATAAAAAATACGATGCTTATGTCTAATTCAGATTATGCAAATTATGTAGCTGCACTTGGTTTTTTGAAATCTAATAATTTTATTGATGCTTCAAAATACATAGACAATGCAATTAAAATGAATCCTCAAAATTTGAATTATAAAAAGTTAAAAGCAGAAATTTTGGCACAAGGTAAAAAACCTCAAAATGCAATAAAGTTAGTACAAAGTATAAAATCAGAAAAAATATATTCTGAGGACTTTATCCGTAAAGTAAATTCTTTAGAACAGTATGTTTTGTATAAATCTAAAAAGAATTATTCTGAAAAAATGTATCATTTAGGTTATTACTATTATTATGAAAATGAGTTGACAAAGTCTATAAGAACTTTACAAGGGGCATTGAGTAATAAAAAGAAATTGAATAAAGATATTTATGCTCTTTTATCAAGAGTTTATTTTGATTCTCAAGATTTTGAAAAAGCTCAGGATGCAGCAACCAAATCTTGTAAAATTTCAAAAAATACTACCTCTCTTATTGTTTTAGGTGATCTAAGTTACAGAACAAAAGAATATAAAAATGCATTAAAATATTACAAGTTAGCTGAATCTTGTGATAAAAATTCATCAGCTCCAAAAATAAGAATAGCTCAAGTTTATGAACAGACAGGCAAAAATAAAAAAGCTTTAGATATTTATGAAAAAATGTTGAAAAATTACGATGATTGTTATATAGCTTATTATAAAGTTGCGCTTAGTGACAAATCAAAAGAAATTGCCTATCTAAAGAAAGCTATAGCAATAAATATGAACTTTGCGGAAGCTTGGATTGATTTGGGCAGAGTGGCTTATGAACAGAAAAAATATACGGATGCAAAAAACTATTTGCGAATAGCAAATTATATTGATGATAATAATTTTAGGAGTTATTATTATCAAGGTTTAATTGCAAAAAAACAAGGTGTTGAGTCAACTTTGTATTTTAAAAAATCATTATCTATAAATCCCAATTTTGAATTAGCGCAAAAGGAGTTAGGAATATGAAATTAAATATTTTGATTGTAGAGGATCATGAACTGACAAGATTTGGATTAAAAACAACATTTGAAGGTGTTGATTTTATAGATAATATTTATGAAGCAGATTCTGCTGAAGCTGCAATTGAAATATTTAATAATAACAACGTAGATATTGTCATTATGGATTTAGGTCTGCCAAATATGAATGGCATAGAAGCTACAAGACAAATAAAAAGTTTTAACAAGGATGTTAAAATAATTATTTTAACATCTCATAATGATGAAAAAGAGGTTCTGAATAGTTTAAAAGCAGGTGCCAATGCTTACTGTTCAAAAGAAATAAATCCTCAGCGGCTTATACAGGTGGTACAATCAGTAGCGGACGGTGCTGCTTGGTTTGATCCGAGTATTGCTCATATTGTTTTAAAAGCAAGCTCTAACTCTCCTGTTTATGATGCTGAAGATAATCGTAAAAATTATGATTTAACAGCAAGAGAAGCTCAAATTTTGAAACTTATGACTGAAGGTTACAGTAATATGGAGATTGCACAAATTCTTGTCATAAGTATAAATACTACTAAGGCGCATGTCGCAAACATATTGCAAAAGTTGGAAGTTGATGACAGATTGCAGGCTGCCTTAAAAGCTTTGAAAAACAAAATAGTGTAGAGGGTCAAATTTGCCAAAAGTATTATTAGTTGATGACAATTCAAAATATTTAAAAGATGCTTTGCCTTTTTATGGCTATGAAGTTTTTACTGCATTTGACGGAATGCAGGCACTTAAAGTACTTGAAAAAGAAAACCAAAATATTGATATTGTATTGTTGGATGTAATGATGCCGAATATGGATGGTTGGCAAACTTTGAAAGCAATACGTTCCAATCAAATGTTTAAACATTTGCCTGTAATTATGCTTACTGCCGTAAATGAAGATCAAAAAATGATTTCAGGTTTAAAAAATGGTGCTGATGATTATATTGTTAAACCGTATATTTTACCAAATTTGTTGGCCAGAATGGAGGCAGTTCTTCGTCGTTCAAATTGGCAAAATGATAAACCAAAAATAAAAAATAAATTATCTTTGGAACCTTTAACATCAAAAGAAAAAGAAGTCTTGCAGCTTGCAGCAAAAGGATTTTCAAATAAAGATATTTCGGAAAAATTAGTTGTAAAAGAAGTTACAGTTAAAACACATCTAAACAGTATTTTTAAAAAACTTAAAGTTTCTAACAGAACTCAAGCTGTTTTACTTGCAATGCAGGCAGAAATAGTGTAAAATGTATTCGCCCAAATATGCATTTAGCACAAGGAGAAATTGAATGATAGATTATACAAAAGAAGAATTAGTTGAATTGATAAGAAAGCATCCGGAAAAATTTAGTGAATGGAAAGGTGAACAAGATGATATAGATTTATCTGAGGTAGATTTTTCGGGAATATCACTTGCAGAAATTGATTTTTCAGACGTTGATTTAAATTCAAGCTCTTTTGCAGATTGTTCATTATCGTTTGTAAATTTCTCAAATACAGATTTAACATCTGTTGATTTTACACGCTCAAAAGTTTTGGAATGCGATTTTTCGGATGCTCTTTTGACCGGTGCAGATTGTAGTTATGCAGAAATGACTTATTGCAATTTCTCTGATGCGGATATGGCCGGCTGTATATTGTCAGAAACAGATTTATCAAATTCAGATCTTACTGCTGCAATAAATATTAATGCAAGCAGATATGATGAGGATACTGTTTGGCCGGATGATGACTTGATGCCGGAAGATTTTGACGGAACAGGTCATAAAGATTTATCATCATTGCAAGATGATGAAGAAGATACTGCTTCTTCTGATTGGTAAATTATGAAAAAGAAATACCAAAAAAGAATAATAACTTTTTTAATATCTTTTGCTTTGGTAGCTTCTGGATTGTTATATTTGGGACTAAATTATGTTCCAAAGAGTCTTTATGATATGCAAATTATGAAAAGCGGAGAAGTTGAGTCATATTATGTGAATCAATGGTGTACTCCGAGCTTTGGTAAAAAAGAATTTCGTTTGTGGGATGCAACAAGAGTTGATTGTTTAACAAAAGAATATGCTATTGAATTTGATTTTGCAAAAAAATGGGCTGAAAGTATTGGGCAATCACTTTATTATGCCAAAATGACCGGAAAAAAGCCGGCTGTAGTTTTGATTTTGACAAGCATAAACGATATGAAATATGTAAAGCGAGTTGAAAGACTCAATAACGGAATTCAAATATTTTTGATTAAAGCTTTTTAAGTTTTTATTTTGCTAAAATTGCTAATTTAGAACCGACCTCTACATTGTTTGGTTTTGTGTTTATGTAAGGATTTGATACAAAATTGTATTGCGGATTATACAAAACTCTTCTGCCTGTAAAGCTTGGTTGGTGGCAAAGTATTAATGTTGAATCTTGGAAAGTAATTGGTTGTCCGTCTTCTCTTTTTATTACATTACCTTTTGTAACATATGTAGTTCTTTGATTTTGTGGTTTGTTCAATTCATTTGCATCGTAGAACTTCAAACCGTCTTTTAAACCGCCGTTAACTTGCTGCTTTTCATATCTTCCACTGCCAAGTCCGATTTCAGATAAAGTAATTTTTGCAGGTCTGTAATATTCATCAAATTTATGCGTAATACCTTCTGTATTAAACAAAGAAACTGTCATTGCACCATTAGGACTTTGTCTTAATAATGCTGAAATTTGAGTAACACCATTTTGATACCCTTTTACATTGTTATGGAAATTATCTTCATAGATCGGTTTTTCATAATTTGCGTTATGAACATCAAGCAAAAATGGAGCACCATCATTAAGAGCTTCAAGTTCAGGTCTTTTTCTCAAACCAAATTGGTAGTCTACGTAATTTTTAAATCTGATTACAAAATCTTTATGATCAGGATGTTTCGGATCAGCCCATTCTTCGTGAATAATATTTCTATTTTGAATAAATACATTTTTTGTAGTAGCTTCAAAACCGCTGGAGCCGTACTCGTCGCCGCTAAATAATGTAGGATTACCTGTCAATGCAACTAAAAATTTTATATGACCTAATAGTTTTGACATTGCAGGATCAAGAATCATTTCTAAAGTTTTATCTTTTAACCTTTTCTTCTCATCAGGAGTAAGTTGTTTGTAGGTTTCTTTTTCTACAAAATCCATTTCATCAAGCACAATATCTATTGCTGTACTAAAGTCTTTTGTTCCAAAGCCGTCAGCTTCATATACTCTGCCTTTGTGCTCTCCGTTTGTAAGATTTTTTAAAGCATCAAGCATTGCGCCATATATATATTTGGCTCTATCATCTCCGACACCGATTTTGTATGCGGCTTTTCCCATTCCGCTTGATATAGATTCGGCTTTTGCAATTGCAAGAGTACTTACTCTGCTGAAATCGTGGTTTCTCACATCGTGTTCGTACGGTTCTTTTCCATATGGCATTGCGTTTAATATTTTTAGTGCTCTTTGACGGTATTCATAGTTTGATTCATCAGTCAAATCAGTATAAACCATATCCATATCAACAGCATAACCTTCAAGAGCGCGGCATTTATCGTGATTGCCGGCAAATGTGTATGAATACATAAGAGATTCAAGTGGTTCGTTTGCATAAAATCCTGCTAATTGATTGTTAACAGTATTTCCTTGCATCAAACCTTTTTCAGGACTATTGCCGTCATAATCAAACAATTTTCCGAAAATTTGAGTCAAACCTGATGAAAAATAATCATAATTGGCAATTGTTGTAAAACCACCCTCATTAATAAGTTTTTTGATGCCTTCTTTGTCGCTTGAAAATCTTGAACCGGACTTGTGTCCTGCACCTTTACTGTAAACAAATGAAGGATCTGTAACTTCAGCAGCGATGTATGCATCCGGGTGATATTCTTTTACACCGTCAGTAAATCTTGACCAGAATTCTATTATTTTATTCCAAGTGTATTCATAATCTGTCTTTCCGCTTTTTAAAGAATCAATATCAGCCATGTCTTTTGTGGCATCAATTCTCCAATCTAAACCTGCCTGACTTCTGTTTACAATCATATCGGCAAGTGCAAAGCTTTCGTAGCTTGTTCCTTGTATAGATTTTGTTAAAGCTTTTTTTAATTCGGCTTTATCATTTGAACCTATTTTCTTTATGTTATTTTTTAATTTGTTTGTAAGTGAAATCGCTTCGTCTTCAGGGCTGTCTGCAATAATTCCCATTTGGATTAGTGAGGTCTTTTTCAAAGATTTGTAATCATATGAAATTTCACCTGTTGAATCGTTATATTTAAATGCTGATGACGGTGCAACGGATTTGATTACTGCAAATTTTGCAATTTCAGAAGTTAAATAAGGGATTACATATTTGCCGTAAGGGGTTGTGTTGCCTTTGCTATCTTTTAATTTTTTGTTATTTGGTAATGAAGCATCAATAGAATTGATAATTTCTTTTGCAAATGCAGACATTTCTTTTTCATAAAGTTTATCTGTATTTTTGTATGCGTCAGCAATTTCAGGTGTTAAATGAGGATTCTTTTGAACATACATATCGTACCTTGAAACACCAATTTGTTCGCCTTTAATAGCTCTTTTAGTCATAAATGGTGATGCTAAAACAGATACAATATCATCTCCAACTTCAACTGAATCAAGCGGTGTATTCATTAAACCTTGCAAAATAGCTTTATCATAATTATCTTCAGTATCTGTGCCTTGAAGGGAATATCTACCTCTTATGACATTTTTAATTATTTCTTTGTCTACATCCAAATCTTTTGGTAAAACACCTTTATTGATAAGTTTTTCAATTTCATCATCTATTTGTTTTGGAGATTTTCCGTCAATATCTTTAAGATTTTGTGCAACATATAAATTTAAAATATCTCTTGTTTTTTTTGTCCAATATTTTGCGGAAGAAACGGCATAATCTTGAACTTCCATATTTTTTTGCAGAAGTTCTTTTTTTAGTTTTGCTCTGAGTTCAGGATCTTGAATATTTTTTAATTTTTGGGTTTCGTTGTGTGACGGAACATAATTTAACTTTGCAATATCAGGATTTGCATCCCAAGTCTCAAATCCGCTTTCATGTTTTCCATCAAGTCCAAAAAATTCAAACTGCGCAACGGCTCTTGTACCTTCACCGCTGTACATGTCTATTTTTTGAGCTTTATCTTTTGTGTTTTTATTGAAATCACTCAATAATTTAACATTTTTCATGTATGTATCAGGGTTAATTCTGAAACTATAAGGGATAACAGAATCATTATGTGTGTTTATATCGAGATGATTTTCAAGAAGTTTATCATATTCTAATAAAAGTTCTTTTTCGTTTAGATTTTCTGCGTTAACTAATCTATCATCATAAATTTGAATATATGTAGGTTTTTTAGAATCGTATGTTTTGCTTGATTTAATTTTTACGCTTCCGTCAGCTTGCGGAATAAAATCATATTTTGAATTTATAATTCTATGTGTAACGTGATTTAATTTTTTGCCAAATACACCCATATTCAAAGGACTATCTTCAAGTCCTGAAATTCTAAACCAATTGAAATAAGGTGATTTTCTTCCCCATTTTAATACATGTTGGAAATGTACGCCTTCAAGTCCTTCATTTACATATGCACCGTCAGACACCAAATTCATTCCTTTTGAGAAAAGTTTTCTTTGTAGTGAAGCATAATTGTTGATATTACCTAAACTTAAAGCCATTTGAAAACAGTTTTTGTTCCAATAACCATGCGCAGTTAGGCTATCATCAGTAAATAGGGGAGTAGTAATAATTCTTGTGAAATTATCTAATTTACCTTCATCTAAATCTTTTTCAATACCTGCTAGAGAACCGCCTATTTTATTTACCAGATTTTTACTTGTTTTTCTGGCTTTGTCAATATTAGGATTAGGGACTATATTGTTATCTTTATCATAAATCCAAGCAACATTATTAATATCCGGTAAAATTAACTTCATTGAACCGCCTTTACCGACAGTTGAAGCTCTGTCGCCAACAAAGTTGTATATATCATGTGCTTGACCGGTTGAGCTAATATCGTTTATAACGTTACCGTAATCTATTTTATATTCCGGTAATCCGTCCGGCATATTTTTGGGACGTAAAACATAATGATATGCAAAAGCTTGATCCGGTGCAATTCCATAATCTGCTGCTAAATCTACTACTGTTGGTTTGCCACTTTCAAGCTTTAGGCTTAAGCCATTTTCTCCGTTTATTGCTGCAGTATAATTCTGAAGGGGGATCTTATTACCTGCATAATCTCTGTCACCGGTAACAAAATAATTACCGTTATCATCTTTGTCTACAAGGAAAATCTCTAAATAACAATCTTTTTCATTGTCATTATAAACATAATTGAATTCATATTCCCTGTCGCCATATTCGGATTTTATAGGTTTATAACCTTCAAATGAGACTTTTCGGCTGTTTATTTTTGGTTGATTTAAATTTACTGATCCTACTTTCACAAGAATATTCCCTTCTTCAGTTATAACTCAACTAAAGATTAATTTTTGACATAATATGGTCGATTATTAACAAATTTTTACAATAAATTATTTATATAGTATGTTTTTGTTATAATCCACTTGTTAATTAACCCCAAAGGAGAAAATGATGTTAATGACTGAAATGAAATGTGATATTAAAGATATGGGTTTGGCTGAACAGGGTAAAAACCAAATTGAATGGGCTTTTAAGGATATGCCTGTTCTGAAACAAATTCAAAAAAGATTTATACAAGAACAACCTTTCAAAGGCTTAAAATTATCAGCTTGTGTGCATGTTACAAAAGAAACGGCTGCTCTTTGTGTAGTTATGAAATCCGGTGGTGCAGATGCAGTTCTTGTTGCATCAAATCCTCTTTCAACTCAGGATGATGTTGCAGCAGCACTTGTAAAATACTATGGTATTCCGACATATGCAGTTGCAGGTGAGACTGTTGAACAGTACAAATCACATATTAAAATTGCTCTAGATCATAATCCTGATATTATAATTGATGACGGTTGTGATATGGTTTCAATGATTCATGCTGAAAGACCTGAACTTGCATCAAAAATAATTGGCTCTACAGAAGAAACAACAACCGGTATTATAAGACTTCAAGCCCTTGAAGCTCAGGGTGAATTGAGGTTCCCTGCAGTTGGTGTTAATACAAGTTTGACAAAACATTTATATGACAACAGATATGGTACAGGCCAGAGCGCATTAGATGGTGTTTTGCGTGCTGCAAATATTTTGATTGCCGGTAAAACAGTTGTTGTATCAGGCTATGGATGGTGCGGTAAAGGTGTTGCTCTCCGTGCAAAAGCAATGGGGGCAAATGTTATTGTTTGTGAGGTTGATCCTCTTAAAGCTCTTGAAGCAGCAATGGAAGGATACAGGGTAATGCCTATTGCAAAAGCAGCTTTGGAAGGCGATATATTCTTGACTGTTACGGGAGATAAGCATGTTGTTGATGTTCAACATCTTTTATCAATGAAAGATGGTGCATTTGTTGGCAATGTTGGTCACTTTGATTGGGAAGTAAATGTAGACGGTCTTAAAGAACATACAACTGAAATTCGTAAGATCAGACCAAGTCTTGAAGAATATGTATTGGATAATGGTAAATCAATATATGTTATAGCTGAGGGCCGTCTTGTTAATCTTGTTGCAGCTGAAGGACACCCTGCGTCAGTTATGGATATGAGTTTTGCAAACCAAGCATTAGGTATTGAGTATTTGGTTAAAAACCATGGTAAATTGGAAAACAAATTATACACACTTCCTCATGAAGTTGATGTGAAAATTGCTGAATTAAAACTTAAATCTATGGGTATTGAAATTGATTCTTTAACTGAAGAACAAGAACAATACTTGAATAGTTGGAAATTTTAATAGCAAATTAAAATAAATATGATATAAGTACCGTCAAAATTAATTTGGCGGTATTTCTTTTACCGAAATTTTGTTTTTCCTGCCATAAAAATTTTATTGTTTCAGGCCGAATTTTTATATTATTTTCAATATTTTTTATTGTTGTTTTGTCGCTGTGAAATTTTTTATTTCCCGTAACTTGAGAGCATGCGCCTGCATTATTTTTGTGTCGTCTGTATGCTACAAGAGGTTTGTATATTATTATTGAACCCCCAACTAAATTTGCAAAATTAAATATAAATTTATCAGGACATATTTGCCATTTATCAGGAGTTTTGTAATTCAAAAGGCTTTCTATTGATGCTTTTCTAAACATTGCGGAACTGTTTGGTGACCAATACCAGCCGCCAAATCTTTTCTTTTTTAATATTTCATATTTCGGAGTTTCTTCACTAATAAAATCTTCAATTCTTTCGTTATGAGGTGACGAAATGGAATAAAATGTTTGTATTTCATCATTTTCACCTATTTCTAAAATTTGGCATGATGTGAATGCAACAGAGGTTTTTAGGTGTATTTGTATATGGTTTTGAGCATATTCAGGCATTAATATATCGTCACTGTCAATAAAGCTAACAAACTGTCCTTTAGCTATACGTAGCCCATCAAGCATTGCAGCCATTTGCCCGAGATTTTTTTTATGTTTAATCAGAGTAATTTTTAAATCCTGATTATCTGATATAAATTGTTCAGCTATGTCTGTAGAGTTATCTTCAGAACAATCGTCAACAATTATAATTTCGTAATTTTGGTATGTTTGCGCTTTTATGCTTTCAAGTGTTTTAGGAAGAAATTTAGCATAATTAAAGGATGTTACTATAAATGATACCAAAGGAAGTTTAAGCATTTGAATTTTCCTTTTCAGCAAGTAATCTGTCCATTTTTTTATTATGCATTATAGAAGAAATTAATGCAGCTATAATGAATGTTAAACCGATTCCGCCTGTAACAACTTCCGGTAATTCTTTAACGGTAGAAACCAGCATTAAAACCGCCAATGCTCCTATTGCCCAATGAGCGCCGTGTTCAAGATACAAAAATTGTTTTAATGTTTTCTTTTCAACTAACATGATTGTTAAAGAACGAACGAACATTGCACCTATCGCAAGACCTATGGAAATTATTATAATATCTTTGCTTATAGCAAAAGCACCTAATACACCGTCAAGAGAGAATGATGCATCAATTAATTCCAAATATATAAAGCTTACTAATCCTGTACAACCGGCAGCTTTTACAGAGCATTGTTCTAATCTCATTTGTTCATGTTTTTCCAAATAATGAGTAAAACCGTCTATCAACAAATATGTGACAATACCGCATATGCCGGCAATCATAACTGATATTTTATGTTCTGAAGGTATAACATATTGTGTTGCTAAAAGTGCAAATAAAGAAATTAAAATTTCAATACCTTTCATATGATCTAAATGTGCGAGCCAATTTTCTATTGGTCTAATCCAATGTACTTCTTTTTTATTGTCAAAGAAATAATTAAGAAATAACATTATCAAAAACATTCCGCCAAATGTAACAATTGGGTCATGAGTTTCATGCAGATAATAAGCATATTTATCAACATCAGTAATTGCTATTTTTGCAACTTCTAACATTTTTAATTTTGCAAAAATCGAAACAACCAATATTGGGAATAAAAATCTCATTCCAAAAACTGCAATAATAATGCCCCAAGTAAGGAATCTGTGTCTCCATACGTGTGACATCTTTTCTAATTTCATTGCATTTACAACAGCGTTATCGAAAGATAGACTAATTTCTAACGATCCAAGTACCAATGCAATAAAAACGCATGCAAAACCACTCCCCGGATGTGTGTGTTCTCCCCAAAGAAATGCGCCAACTAAGCCTAAAAAAGTTACTATATATGATTCTAAAAAATATTCAAGCATAATACACCTCTGTTAATATTATGCTTGAAAAGTGTTAAATATCAATCATACATTATTATGAAATAGATAAATTTATAAATTTGATGTGTTTGAAAATTTTCATGTTCTTGTTATACTTGAGTTATGAAAGATATGTTAGACCAAATACTTCAAATAGAGAAGAAATATAACGAATTAGGTGTTACACTGTCTGATCCTGCGGTAATTCAGGATTATAACAAGTTTAGAGATTTATCAAAGCAAAGAAAATCAATGGAAGAAACTGTAAATCTTTATTATGAGTGGAAAAGAGCCGTTGATGCAATTGAAGAAGCTAAAGAAATGATTCACGCAGAGTCAGATGAGGAAATGAAGTCGTTTTTGAAAGCAGAAATGGCTGAGAATGAGGCAAAACTTCCTGAATATGAAGAAAGAATGAAGGTTCTTCTTCTTCCTCGTGACCCTATGGATGATAAAGATATTATGCTCGAAATTAGAGGTGGTGCAGGCGGTGATGAAGCAAATATTTTTGCAGGTGATTTAGCAAGAATGTATATGCGTTATGCAGATAAACAAGGCTGGCAAACTCAGGTTTTGAGCAAAACTGAATGCGAAGCCGGTGGTGTTTCAGAAATTATTATTTCAATGAAAGGTGATAGTATTTATTCAAAATTGAAGTATGAATCCGGTGTACACAGGGTTCAAAGAGTTCCTGCAACTGAATCTCAAGGCAGAGTTCATACCTCAACAGCAACAGTAGCTGTTATGCCTGAAGTTGATGATGTTGAAGTTGATTTGAATATGAATGATGTAGAAATTACAACAGCCCGTTCAGGTGGCGCAGGCGGACAAAATGTTAATAAGGTAGAAACGGCTGCCAGAGTCTTTCACAAACCTACAGGTATTATGATTTTCTGTACTGAAGAACGTTCGCAGCTGCAAAATAAAGAAAGAGCTTTACAAATTTTGAAAGCGAAACTTTATGATATGGAAGTCCAAAAACAAATGCAAGAAATTACAGACCTTCGTCGTTCGCAGGTTGGTACAGGTGACAGATCGGAACGTATTCGTACATATAATTTCCCACAAGGACGTTTGACAGATCACAGAATTAACCACAACCTAAATGTTAATACTGTTATTGATGGTGATTTGGATGAATTGATAAAACTTCTTATGGAGCACGATCAAAAACTAAAACTTGAAAAACTTGCAGAGGTGAATGGTTAGTGGTAGAACGTAAATGTATCGGTTGTGGACAGATAAAAGATTCAAAAGAACTTATAAAAATTACAAAAGAAAATTCGCACGGTGACATTGTTATAAACCACAGTAATAAAATATTTGGCAGATCGGTATATCTCTGTTATAATAAATCTTGTATAGAATCAGCTTTTAAAAAGAATAAAATTTCAAAAATATTAAAAGCATCTGTACCGGAAGATTTGAAAGGAAAATTAGTAAATGAGTTTTGATACAATAAGAATTAATGAATTAGCAAAAGAACTTGGAATGACAAGCAAAGAGGTCATTGAAAAATTTGCGCAAATATCAGTTACAGGCAAAACTCATTCAAGTACGGTTACAGTTGATCAAGTAAAAAGATTGAAAGATTTTATAGCATCAGGTGGTGTGAAAGAAGTTAAAAAACCTAAAGTTTTAGTCGTTAAAAAGGCTAAAAATACTGAAGCACCTGTTGTTGAAGAAATAAAAAAAGAAGAAAAGAAAGAAAAAACAGTAAAACCCGAAGCTTCAACCTCAAAAGTTGAAATTATAAAACCAAAAGCTTCTGCAAGCAGATTGGAAATTGTAAGACGCGCGCCCCAAAGGCCGGATGGTTCTGATAGAAAATTCCCACCCAGAGCTACTAGACCAGAAAGACCTACTAGGGGAGAAAGACCGCAGAGACCCGAAAGAGTAGAAAGACCTAATAAAGAGGGAGTAAAGAAACCTTTTGAAAGACCATCAGGTGAAAGAAAGCCTATACAAAGAACAATAATTTCTCAAGATATTTATGAAAATAAAGGCCCAGGCAGAAGACGTTCTGATAACAAAAAGAAAACAAAAGATTTTAATTCTAAAAAAGAAGAACAGGAACGAATTTCTTTAGAGAAAGCTGCAGCTCAAAAACATAAAAAAAGATCACATAAGGAGGAAGAAGCTGAAAAAGTAACTCAGATTGTTGTAAACAGAGCAATGACAATTTCTGAACTTTCTGAAAAAATTCAAAAAACTCCTGCCGAAATTATTAAGTTTTTAATGTTTCAAGGTGTTATGGCTACTGTAAATCAACTTATTGATGTTGATGTTATAAAAAAGATTTGTGCCGAATATGAGCTTGAAGTTCTTGATGAAGATATAGATGCTTTTATGGAAGAAGAGCTTGAAAAAGAAGAAAAAGTTAAAAAGCTCACTGAAGTAGATAAAAAATTATTAAAGAAACGCGCTCCTGTTGTTAGTATTATGGGACACGTTGACCACGGTAAAACAACGCTGTTAGATAGTATCAGAGCTTCAAAGCACAAAATTGTTGCAACCGAGGTTGGTGGTATTACGCAGTCAATAGGTGCTTATACAGTTTATCTTGACAATAAACAGGAAAAGAAAATAGTATTCGTTGATACTCCAGGTCACGAAGCGTTTACGGAAATGAGGGCACGTGGTGCTAAAGCTACGGATATTGCAATTCTTGTTGTTGCAGCTGATGACGGTATAATGCCTCAGACTATTGAAGCAATTAACCACGCAAAAGCTGCAGATGTTCCTATTATTGTAGCGGTTAACAAAATTGATAAACCGGATGCAAACCCTGATAAGATTTTGCAACAATTGACAGAACATGGACTTGTTCCTGAAGAATGGGGCGGTGACACAATCACTGTAAAAGTTTCTGCTTTGCAAGGCTTAGGTATTGATGAATTGTTAGAATATATTCTTCTTGTAGCTGATGTACAAGATTTGAAAGCTAATCCGAAAGCTGAAGCGTCAGGTGTTGTAATTGAAGCTAATTTGGATAAAGGTAAAGGCCCTGTTGCCACATTATTGGTTCAAAACGGAACATTAAGAGTTGGTAATTGTTTAGTTGTAGGTACTGCATGTGGTCGTGTCAGAGCATTATTATCCGATGCCGGTGAAAGAATTCAAAAGGCTGAACCTTCTACTCCTGTAGAAATTTTAGGTTTGACAGAAGTTCCTCAGGCTGGGGATTATTTTGAAGTTGTTCAAAATGAAAAAGAAATGAAACAAATTGTTGAAGAAAGAAAACAAAAAGAACGTGAAAAACGTCTTGATGCTATGCTTCCTGCACACGTTAGACGTGAGGCTGTTGCAGGTGAAGACGATATTCCTCAACTTAATTTGATTATCAAAGCCAATACAAACGGTTCTGCAGAGGCTGTATCACAAGCTATTGCGCAGCTTGAATCAACGGAAATTAAGACAAAAATTATTCACGTTGGTGTTGGCGATATTTCAGAAGCTGATGTTATGTTAGCTTCTGCGTCAGGTGCGTTGATTTTAGGATTTACAGTAAAAGAAGATTCAAATGCCTTGATTGCAGCTGAAAAAGAAGGTGTTACAATCAAGAAATACGATATTATTTATCAAATCCTAGAAGATATTGAACAAACAATGTTGTCGCTTCTTGAACCTGAAGTTAAACAGGTTGAGCTTGGTAAAGCTGAAGTTCGTCAGGTATTTACTATTGGTAAGACAACGAAAATCGCAGGATGCTATGTAACTGAAGGTAAAATTGTAAGAAGCAAGGATGCTGTTCTTTACCGTAACGGAGAAGAAGTATTCAGAGGTGCAATTGATCAATTAAAACGTTTTAAAGATGATGTTAAAGAAGTTGCACAAGGCTTTGAATGCGGTATTTCTTTTGCTAAGTGGAATGATATTGAGGTTGGTGATATTATAGAAGTTTCTACAACAGAAGAAGTTGAAAGAAAGAGTTTATAGTATTGTGATTTTAAAATAAAAGTAAAAAGGCTTATGATATATAAGCCTTTTTCATTTTCTTTTTTTTTTTTTTAATTTTTTTCAAAGAATTGATTTTATAAGCCCAGAAGTATTCTGTTGTTTATAGAAATCATATCCAGTTCGTTAAAAATATTCTGTTGTCTGTTAACTAAAACTTCAGCTCTCTGAGCTATGTCCTTCAAATCTGCTTGATAAACTTGAACTTGTTCATATTTAGATGGATCTTTTGCCATTATGTATAATTTATTAGAAATTTTTTCAAGTAATTTTTCAAGCGAATCTTGATCGTTGTATTTTGCTCCGACATTTTGAGCAAAGTCTCTAGCTTCTGAAACGAGCTGCTCTCTTGATGAATTACCTCCTCCTTGTTGTTGGTTGCCTGTACTGTTTTGTTTTGGCGCAGCCTCCGCCTGCGCTATTAATATTTGTGCCTGTGATTCAGTTGAAACGTATGATGGGTCTATGCCAAGTGCTTCAAGTCTTAACTTTGTAGAAGTACTTAATTCTTCTCCTTTATAGTTTGAAATCGCTGCAGATTGTGTACTATAGATGTAACTGATTGACGACATAACCCAAATCCTTTCTTTCAACTATTTAATGTTCTTTTTTTTTAAGTCAATCAGTTTTGATATATTTTATTACGGCTATTTTTTTTAAAACTTTAGATAATTTTTAGTTAATTTTACATTTCTTAAATCTTATGTTACAATTTTAATAAGGATTTATATATGAAGAAAGCGGTTACTTTATTTATAATAATGCTTCTAATGAGTTCAGCAACTTTTGCTGTAGGTTACGAAAAAATAACTCCAGAGTATTTAAAATCTTCTCAAAGTACAAGTTATGAGCTTGTTAATGAAACATTAGCTATTATATTTAATAAGATAAAACCTCAAATTAGAACAAATAAATACCCTAAATATTTTGTTGATTATAAATTGATTGCAGATGATGGAACGCAAAGTAAGAATTACAAATATGTGAAAAGTGGCAATGCTGAATTATTGTATACGGTTGATACAAATGAATTAAAATATGTGGCATTAGTTTGTCCTGAATTACAAAAATGTAGAATATTGTATGATTATCCAGAAGGAAAGCTGCATGCAGTACAGGTTTATGTATCAAAAGATGAATATTTTACGTTTGGCCCTGACGGCAAATATGTTGATTATACTCCTTACGTAAAATCAGTACATGAAAAGGTGCAAAAAAATTGGAAAGTTCCAAAAAGAAAACAAATAGAAGCTCTTGCAAAAGGTCAAAAAGATTTGTTGGTTCAATTGGCGGTTACCGTTGGCAGGGATGGTAATGTTAAAAAGATGCTTGTGTTAAAATCTTCTAAAATAAGAGATTTGGACAACAATGCAATAAGTTCGGTTAAATTAGCTGCGCCGTTTGATGCTTTCCCTGAGAATTTTTTTAATGATGAAATAGTAATTACGCTGAATTTTAATTTTAGCTTATAATTCTAAACCGTTGAGTTGGCAGAATGAACGTAATACATTTTGAGCTTTTTTAAGGTCTTTGTATACATATTTATTTTGAGTTTCTTCTATAAGAACTCTTGCCATGGCATACAATTTATCTGCGGTCTGAAGATAATTTAGTTGGTGTTTAGATTTGACAAGCCCTACTTCTTGATAATATTTACCGTATAACAGATATAATCTTGATAATATATCTTTAAGATTATATTTTTTAGCAATCATTATTGCGCTTTCAATGTTTATTTTAGCTGTTTCAAAATCTGATGTTGTAATACAGCATTTTGCAATAACTGTTTTTAACAATATTGTAAAGAAATAATTATCAATTTTTGGATTTTGAGCTACAGCAAGAGCCTGCTCTGCAATTTCCATTGCATTTTGAGGACCTTCTATATCCAATGTCGCGTCGGCTATCAAAAACCAAGTTAGCAATGCGCCAAGAGCCATTTTTTCTTTTGCAAAATAAGCAATCTGGTCATTATAGATATTCATTGCCTGTTTTGTATTGTCGCTATCTCTAAATACTTTTCCTAATAAAGTTTTCAGAATATTTTTTGTAAAATTATCACCGTTATTATTGGCAAAAGTTACAATTTGGAATAAATCTTCTTGCATACGATTATAATTTTTTCTAAAGAAATTATTGATTATGTTTATAAAATTCCATCTTAAAATTGTCATGTTATCCATAACATTTTCTCTGTACAATTTTAATACTTCTTCAAGAATTTTTTCAGAAGCTTGGAAATTTCCTTTCATGGTGTTGGCAAAAGCAAGTGTCAATTTGGTTTTGCATATAAATAATTCGTCTTGAATGTTGTTGCGTTCAATAATTTCAAAGATTATGGTTAAAATTTCAAAAGCTCTGTCGTTACCTTGAAGAACAAGTGCGTTAGCTAATGTCAAATATGTTTTTAGCCAAGTCTCGTATAATAATGGTGCACGAGAATCTCGCATGCAACTCTTTTTGCTAAAAAATTTGTCAAATACAGGCATTATTTCGTTATCTATCATATTTATAACTTGGCCACAGTTTCCGATATTTAACAGAGCATTAAGCTTTGTAGTTTTTAAAAGAGCTATTTCAATTGTATTTTCCGGCTTTGTTTTTTCCAATACGGAATCAACACATTCGACTTCTCCAAAATAATTACCTGTTTTTCTGCAGCAAGAAGAAAGATATGCCAATAATTCAATTTCTCTTGGACTATCACCTATTGCTTGGGCATTAGAAATTGCATCCGGTAAGTATTCCATTGCTTCTTGAGGATTTGAATTTGCAAGAAGCTTGCCAAGGCGCTCTGATATATTGTATCTGATTTTTAAAGTCTCACTCTCGTCAAGCTCATTGATCAATGCCATTGATTGTTTTTGTGAAATTGCATATAAATTTAAATCTCCTACATATGCGGCTAATCGGGTGTTTTTGCTCCAAATATCCAATGCTAATTTAGGTTGCTTTAAATTTTGGGCAATTATGCCTAAAATGGCATGTGAATTTAAAGTGAAAGCTGAAAGATATTTAAATATTTGTTTATTAATTTTGTCGTAATTTTCATCTTTTGATGCTGTTTTTATAATTGTTTCCCACAAAAGTTGAGATGAAAATTCAAAATATATTTCATTAACAGGGTTGATATAGTTCATATTTTTTAAATATATAAGAATTTTCTTAAATTTTTTATTGTCAATATTAAAAATTTCTTTTAAAAGATTAACATTTATTTTATCTCCTATAATAGCAGATGCGAGTAAAACATTGTATGCATTGGGGTTCAAATAAGATAAAAGTGCCAAACGATGTTCTAATAAAGATTTGAATGTTGTACCGAGCTCAAATGGTTGTTCGCTTAATACACAATCATTTTTTAAACAAAGTGCGTGGTTTATATATGATGGGTTGCCTTTACTGATTTTATAAATTTCTTGTAGTTCAGATGTTGATATTTGTGGAAAATTTTTTATCTTTTTTGTTTTTTGGTTTGTTAACAATGTTAGTTGCTTGTATTCAAGCGGTGCAATGCATACATCTAAGTATATACTGTCTTCTCTGTTGGTCTGGAAATAAAAATAACCCTTTGATGGCTTAGCTTCATTGTATAAAAGAAGTAGTTTTAAATTTTTCCAAACATTTTCATTTTTAATATATCTGTTTATAAATTCATATGAAAAGCCGTCTATAAATTCAAAATTATCTATTACAAAAATAAATTTTTTAGATTCAATAATTTTGTCAAATATTTTATTTAAAAAGTTAAAAGTTTTATTTTTACAAGTTGCTATATCTTCAAATATTCCTTCTTTTGTTGGGTATAAAAAATTTAGCAAATCAAAAATTTCATTACTATTTAATTCAGGAAATTCATTTGTAAAATAATCGGATGCATCCTGTTTGAATTGCAAATTATCTATGCAAAAATTGGGTAACTTAAATATATTTAATAATATATCTTGAATAATTCCGCCAGGTGTTATTTGTGTTATTGGAGTACACTTGCCGTACAACCATAAATAATCTTTAAGTTCTTTGACTATTGTCTTTAATACAAGGCTTTTACCGCTACCTTTTTCTCCGCATATTGAAAAAATCTTTTTTTCCGGTGATGATATCCCTTTTATTATAAGTTCTTTCGCACTTTGCTGAGACACCATATTAGCACAGTATTCAAGTGTAATGTTGTCGGTTATTGCCGGTTTTTCAAAAGAATAACCGCATTTTCTGCACTTATCTGTATTAGGGAAATTTACGCTGCTACAATTGGGACAAAGTTTTAGAATTTCTGTTCCACATTTTTTACAATTATATTCAAATAAAGAATTAATAGTCCCGCATTTTTTACAAATCAACCCGGTACGAGCCTTACAATAAGGGCATTTTAGCGTATTGTCAGGAATTGTTTTTTTACATATAGGACAAATCATTATACCAGTGCCTGTCTAATTTCACCCATTAATTTGAATAGTCGCTTTGAAACTTCAGATTGTGATATGCTTAATTCATCAGATATTTCTTTTTGAGTTAAGCCGTGTTCATATCTTAAATAATATAATTTTAAATAATTTTTGTCAGGATTACTTTTATCAATTTCATATACAGAATCTGAAATTTTTTGTAATATATCTTTTTTTAATGCTAAATCTTCAGGAGTATCAATAATATCCACAGGTTCATACACTATTTTTATGTTTGAATAATTTGGTATTAGGGCTTGTTCTTCAATCGAAATTGTTTTTGTTGGAACAAAACTGCCCTGACTGCGTCTTAAACGACCTTCATTTTTTAGCACATTTAGAATTGATGTGGTTGCAATCTTTTTTAGGTATGCTTCTAAAGTAGCATCTGACGTGATAGTTTTAATAATTAATAAAGATCTTTTGCATGTTTCGTTAAAAAAATCTTCATACAAATCTTCATTATTTGTATATTTTCTATCATTTTTTATTATTTTTTCAATTAAATTGATTTTGTCCTGCTCTAATTCCACAATAAGGTCTCCGTTTACCTAAAGTATATCATAATTAAAAGTAAATGATAAGATTTAGGCTCAATTCCTTGCCTTTAACGTCTTCGACAGGCGGTTTTATGGCATTTAAAGTTTCTTTAACAGATTGTAACACAATATTGTCAATTTGGCTAGAGCCACTGCTTGAAATTATTTTTACAGATTGTATGGAACCGTCTTTCCCAAATACAATACCGGTCTTTACGCTGTCTGCATATGCGTATTCTGTTGCTAATAATAAATCTGTAGATAATGTTAATTTTATGCTTCTTCCTGTTGTTCTTAGGTAATTTTGCATTCTTGTGCTATATGATATATTATCAGGAACATCCCACACCAACTTACTTACTGACATATATGCGGTAGATATAGGTTTTTGTGTCAAATTACTTTTTAGCTCCTTAACAACTTGTTTTTTTGTTGTTTCTTTTGTCTGTTTTACATCAGGAGCGTTTGTTTTTAGTACATTTTCAATATTGTTATTATCTTCTGTTATTTTATCAGTTTTTGCATTATCGGAATTTTGGGATTTATCTGATGTTACGGGTTTATCAGTGTTATTTGAAATTTTGTTATCTGTCAATGCGGAAGACGAATTATTTGGCAATGGTTCGAAATCTGCAACGTTGTTGTCTTTCGGTTTAATAAAATAGAAAGCTGAAGCAGCAGCTATAAGTCCAACCATAACCGCAGCTAAAATAAGTATTTTGCCGCCGGATTGTTGTTTTTGTTGGTTCATAATAGGTGCTCCCACAACTGCAGGGTCAGGCTCTATATCTTCAAGTTCTTCTATATCGCCGAAAGATTGAGTAGCATCTTGAGCTGATTCTTCAGATTCTGTGTACAATACATCTAAATTTTCGCCTTCAGCTTCAGACTCCTCAGATGGTGTTGTGTTTTCTGTATCTAACAGTTCTTCAACGAAATCTTGAGGTTCAGATGTATTAACATCTGTCGTATCAGCTTCTGCTACTTCAGTTTTGTCGGTTGTAGAAGGCTCGATACCATCTGGGATTACATTTTCAATGACGGAATTTTCTTGTAAAACTTCAGATTCCAAATGGCTATCGTCAGTTTCGTTTATAAAATTATTTGTTGTTGTCTGAACTGTATTATCGTTTTTTTTATTTTGCAATACAAGATCTTCTAAATCAGATGTTTCAACGTCAGTTGTCGATAATGTATCAAGCAAATCTGTTCCTTCTATGTTGTCTTCCTGTTTTATTGGTTCTACAGGTGTATCAGACAAAGCTGCTTTATCTATAATGTCATCAACTTGAGATAATAGGTCTTCGTTAACTGATTGTTCTAATTTTATATCATTTGGGGGAATAATATCTATTCCATCTATTAAAATATTATCATCATCTTCTTCTGAAAGATTTCCTAAAAGATTTTTGCCAAAACTTTCGGAAGAATTTTCTTCAGAATCTATTATTAAATCTTCAGTATTGCTATCATCTACATCTAAACCAAAAGCTCCAATTATATCTCCGCCGACATGCGAATCATCTATATCATCTAATGAGATGCTATCATCTAATCTTGAATCAGGTTTTTCTTCAGGGAATGTATCCATATAAGAGCTTTCATCATCAAGATCTAATTGAAAATCTTCTTCTTTATCTTCAGGAATATCAGGAATATCTATTGTTTCTAATGAAATCGCATCTTCAGGTAATGTATTATTTTCAACAACATTTGTATCTACGTCAACATCATTAAGCGCAACTGCGTCTTCCAGGATATTACCTTGCAATTCTGATATGTCGAAGTTATTATCCAAAATTTCATTTTCATTTGGTAAATCAAACTTTTCGATTGGTTCAACCTTAACTTCTTCAACAGTTTCATTAATGCTGACATTATCTACAGAGATTGCATCTTCAGGTAATGTATTATTTTCAACAACATTTGTATCTATGTTAACATCATTAAGTGCAACAGCATCCTCCATAATATTACCTTGCAATTCTGATATGTCGAAATTGCTATCCGAAATTTCATTTTCATTCGGTAAATCAATTGTTTCATTCTGTTCTATATTATTATCATTATTAATATCATTAATAACATCTTCAGCATTGTCAGATGCTAAATCAACTAAATCTTCAGCCATATCAGAAGCTTTTTCGATTATTTCTTGAGCATTAGCAGATGTTGTTTCAACAATATCATCAATTATAGGCTCTGCTCCTGCAGCCATTCCTGCAGATGCCGTAGCAAGCCCTGCAGCAGTAATTGTTGTACCTGCATCTGCATCTGAATTTAACAAGTCTAAAGAATCAGTGTTTTCAATCTCATTTGTTTCTTGTTCTTCTGCTGGTTCAACTAAAATGCTATCAAGGTTATCCAAATTTATATCTTCATTAAATCCGTTTTGTGCATCTGTGTTTTCAATAATTTCTGTTATATCTGATGCTTCAGGATTGATATTTTCTTGTGTTAATATATCGAGGGTTTCATTATCTGTATCAGTTAAATCTGTTGCAGAATTTTCATTAAAGGATTCAAACTCATCAACAGGTGTAATATCCTGCGCAATATTGTGCTTATCAACAGATGGATCGGTCATTGCCTTGTATGACAATATTTCAAATGTTTCGTATTCAATAAATTTTTCTCTTAATTCAGAATTATTTGTTAATTGTTCTAACAAATATTTTTTATTATTTTCCGATATGTCATCGTCAATCATAGAAATAATAAGATCTTCACATTTTTCTATAACTTCTGAAGATAAACTTGTATCTTTTCCGGATTTATTAGATTCAATGTATTTTGCTAAATCCAATGCCGGACTTAATTTTTCTTTTTCAATAAAATAATATTCATCATTGGCATTATTTTTATTTATCAGTTTTGGTTCAAAAAAGCCCAGAAATGCAACATGTGAATAATCTTTTTCAATTTTTAAAACAATATAAATGTCAGGAACAAGCCCGTATTCAAAATGTGACTTTGGAACAAAAATAGCATTTTCATCAAATACAACTCTTACATCAATATTAATTCCATTAAGTTTAATATCCGCAATATCAAATTTTTCAATAATTTTCTTTATTGAATGCATATTTTTCAAATCTGATGTATCAATATTTTCAGAGTTTAAGTATTTTATACCCAATTCTGCGCCAAGAGTGTTTGTGTAAACTCTGTTCTTGATATCGTTATTAGTAAAAAAGTTTGCAGCAACGCTTGCATCGTATTTTTGTTTATCATCAATATAAATAAGAGTTTCTTGTTCCATAATTTTATCCCTCCAATTAATATGATTACAGATGATAAAAAATTATTCCAAAAATATTGTAAATTTTTGTAACAATTATTGAAAACCTTACAATTTTCCGTCAAAATAATTCTATCAGTCGTTTTTTATATTTAGTGTGTTAAAAGGAGGTAATTCCATGATAGATGCTGTTTCTAATGTTAATTTTCGCGGAGATGTTGCAGGTTCTAATGATATAATTAATGCACCAAGCAAGTTTTCTGTGCAAGCTCCTATCTCAGATACTCCTGCAGATTCTTTTGAAAAAGCTGGAACTGAAGAAAGTAAAAAATCAGGTAACGGATTGGCTGTTGCAATTGGTGCCGCAATCGCCGCAATAGCAATATTTGCAGGATTAGGTTACGCCGTAAAAAATGGTAAATTAGAAAAAGTAGATTTAGATAAAACTGAAGGTTTCTTCAACAAAGCATGGGCAAGAGTTAAAAATGCCGGTGTATATATTGGAGAAAAAGCAAACAGTTGCTACGAAACTGTTGCAGGTTGGTGCGGCAAAGAAGTTAAAGATGCAAAAGATGCAAAGGCTACAACTGAGGCTGCAACTGAAGCGGCTGCTGAAACAAAATAAAATTAGGAACAGAAATTTATATATTTTAAAAGAGCTCCCTGAAAGGAGCTCTTTATATTTTTAAACCGTAACTTCTTCTTGTTTTTTAAATTGCATTTCATAAAGTGTTTTATATTCGCCGTTAGGAATTGCCATTAACTCATCGTGTGTCCCTAATTCAACAAGTTCACCTTCATTAATTACAGCAATTCTGTTTGCATTTTTAATTGTTGATAATCTGTGAGCGATAATAAATACGGTTCTATTTTGCATCAGGTTATCCATTGCTTTTTGAACAATTGCTTCAGATTCGTTGTCTAGTGCGGATGTCGCTTCGTCCAAAATTACAATTGGCGCATTTCTTAGCATTGCTCTTGCAATTGCGACACGTTGTCTTTGTCCGCCTGATAGAGTAAGACCTCTTTCCCCTAACATAGTTTCAAGTCCATCCGGAACTTCTTTGATCATATCTTGCAAGTGTGCAGAAATAATTGCCTGCTGTAATTCTTCTTCACTTGCGTTTGGATTACCCATCATTATGTTTTCTCTGATCGTGCCGGAATATAAGAAATTATCTTGGAAAACCATTGATATATTTTTTCTCAAAGATTTTATAGTATATTCACGAATATCAACATCATCAAATTTTATATGACCAGATTTTATATCATAAAATCTTGGTATAAGATTTACAAGTGTTGATTTTCCACCGCCTGAATTTCCGACTATTGCAAGAGTTTCATTTTTACTAACTGTTAAATTTAAATTTTTTAATACAGGATGATCCGGAATATATTCAAAATTAACGTCTTCAAATTTAATAGAATCTTCCAAACCTTTTAATTCTTTTGCGTTTGGTAAATCTTTAATTTCAGGTTCTAAATCAAACAGTTCAAACACACGTCCCATAGCTACAAACAAGTTTTGAATACTTGTAAGTGTGTTGCCTAAAGTTTTTACGGGTTTATATAAAAGTAATAATGATGTTACAAATGATGCAAAAGAACCTGCTGTCATCTGTCCTGAATTAATTAAATATGTACCAAATCCCAGAACGGTTGCAATACCGATTGATGCTATTAAATACATAATCGGTGACATCCAGCCTGCTCTTTTATACAATGACATATTGACTCTGAAAGAGTCCCAAGTCTGTTCTCTAAAATACTTATTTTGTCTGTCTTGCAATTCATATGCAGCCATGACTTTGTTACCGTTGTATGTTTCATTAATATTGGTTGTAATGTTACCTCCAATAACCATGTTTTTGTTTGAGGCAGCTTTAATTCTTTTTCTGATTAAAGCGACAGGTACAAATGCTACACATAATACAACAACACCAATTATGGCAAGTTTCCAAGAGCTGTATAACATTACAGCAATTAGTCCTAAAGCTCCAAATAAACTTGTTGTAATTGATTTTATCTGATCAACAATTCCTGCAGATGCTGTTTGAGGGTCACCCATGTACCTAGAAATTATGATACCTGAAGAATTTTCGTCAAAAAATTGAGGATGCATATGGATTAACCTGTCAAATAAATCAAATTTAACATCATTTGTAATTCTTTGAGATGTCCAAGTTGATAAATAGCCGTTTAAGTATCTGAGTAATCCCTGAAAACCTGCGAATAAAACAACACCAAATGGAATTATAAATGACATTTGTATACTTGTAATTGTGAAGTTGTGATTCAATATAGAAAATTCAAGAACTTTTTCTCCAATTACGTAATCCATATATGGTTTTAAAGCAAATGCAGTAACACCATCCAACAATCCCAATGGAATAGCTACTAAAAATCCTAATAAAATTCTAAACCAATAAGGTTTTATATATGGCCAAATTCTTGATAGTAACCAACCATATTTAAAAGAATTTTGTGCCGTTGTTGCGTTTAATTTCACTTTTTATCTCCATTTAAATAATACATGCAACATAATAGCTAAAAAAAAACGTATAGTAAAGCAAAGCAATTAAAGTAAAAAAAATGACCTTGTTGTATAAACCAAGGTCTTTTTCTTTCACTAACCTACTTTTTTACTTTTACCAATTATGAGGAATCACTAAATAATCTTTTATGCTTTCGTATCAACCTTTCTGACCAATGCTTTTTCAGGGTCGATATTGTATTCTTCAAGTTGAGCTATAATATTTTCAAAAGAGCTGCCCTTGAATGGTGTATAACCAGGGATGGTAACTTCATATTCTTTAAATTCGCCGTTATCATCTGTTATAACTTTGAAACCGGCAACCAATTCAGGAAGTTTATCTCCTAAGTCATAAGCTTTTCTTAATGCATTTTGAAATTCTTGTTTCTTTTGAGCTTCAACTTCAGGTCTTCTTTTATCAGCTTCTTTTTTATTGTCAGTTTTAGTTGTTGAATCGATGTCTTTTTGTACGCTTTCTGCAAGTTTTTCTGTTTGTTTTGTGTATATAGCTGCAGCAATTGCTTTCAAAGCGTTGTCTACTGCTTCTTCATCAACGCAAGTATCATCTAATTCATCAAATGCAACTGTGAATTGACCTGCCAAATCATTATAGATACCTAATTCTTTAGCTTTTTCTCTTAAGCATATTGTCATATTCCAAAGAATATCCATATTGTTTGCATTGCTTAAATCGTTCTTTTTGTTTTGATCTTTTCCGTGCAAACTTGGATTCCAACCGTGTTCACCATCGAATAAAGCTTTAATTATGCTTTTTCCTTTAGCTGAACCGAATTGTTCTTCCCAATAAACTATTATATTTGCAATATTATCTTTATTTATTTTTTTAGCGGCTTCTCTTAATTTTGGATAATCTATATCATTATCGGGGTTGTACCATTGGCTGTATCCTTCAGTTGCTTGGTATATGCCGTTGATAATGTCTAAAGCTTCTGTCTTTTCTTTTTCCTGTTTTTCTTTAGCTTTTTCAGCAGCTTCTTCACTTACTTCAGCGCTTCCTTCGTCAGAGTCTGAAGCACCACCGGTAGCTCCTGTACCTGTTGATTCATCGGCGCTGCCTGTGTGACCTTGAATCAATTCTTGAGCTTCTGCCATCGCATTTTGTATAGCAATTCCTACAGCTTTTTCAACTTGTTCCATTTGATCAGGTGTAGGCAAATTAGCTAAACCTGCCTGAACTTGTTGACCCAATTTTTGTAATGATTCTATTTGAGCTTGAATTTTTCTTTTTTCATCTGCTGTTAAATTTGGATTTTGTAAAGCTTGTGTTAATTGACTAATAGCTCCTACAATAGTTTGTAATAAACTTTGTACTCTTTGGGTCATACCCATTGTGTAGCCATAATTATAGCCTGTGTTTGCAGCAATTGCTGTGTTGCAATTTGACATATAAGGTGTGTATTGCATTCCACAGCCATTCATATAGAAATTGTTTCCAATTGCGCTAAACATTTTTAACTCCTTGATATTCCCCGTACTTATATAAAGAATTTTTGTTTTAAATAATTGCCTTTTTTGTAAACATAAATTTTAACGATATGGCTAAAAACCCTCTTATAATAGTAAAAACAGACTGTTTACATTTTGTAACAATCTGTTTTTTATTATTGTTTTTGTTATGATTTTAGGCAATAAAACAATGACCGCATCCTGCACCGCCGCTAGGTAACAGTCCCAATAGCAATGGATTTGTTTCCATCAAACAAGGATTGTTTGCCAAGAAATATGACATTGGCGGATAACCTGCGGGTAATTGTACGTATTGATTTTGCATTCCGAAATCTCTTATAACACCACGACCGGTTCCTCGCCAAGCACATAAATTAACCGGTGGAAATGCCACGTCGTATCCAGGGACAACGTTGTTTGTTGTTCCTGTTCCGTATATCGTTGAGCCGGTAAACATTGAATTGAAACCACCTATACAAGTCATAATAACAAACTCCTATTTAATAACTAACCTTACTTTTATAAAGTTTTTTTGTAGTTAAAAATTGCGTTTTTATGATTTTTTTTGTAATAAAAATGGCTGGAAATGCAATAAAAACAGTAGTGTTAGTTTTGTTTACAATACTTAATAAAACAATTTATAATATCAGATTTTGTAATTGAAGGATTAATTTCTTTTATGCAAGTGATTGCTGATGTGTCGACATTTTCTTGAAATACTGATTCCAATAAATCTTTATTATAGTTGTATAATATAGAACCATGTTGCAAAATATACCCATTTTTTCTAAATTGTGCCGAACCTATCAGTTTTTTGTTTTTGTAGCAAAGATCTGCTCCTGTTGAGATTAGCATGCAATAATCAATATGTCCTTTGTATTTTTTTATACCTCCAAAATCAAGCTCAATTCCTAATCCTGCGAGGCTGTTTATTAATATTTCGGATATTTTTTTATAAGATTCTGTTACATTTTCTCCGTTTTTAATTGATTTTACGGGACAAACATAGCTATAAGTTATTTCGTCATCGTGTAACAGGGCTCTGCCGCCTGTTAAGCGTCTTACTACATCTATATTATGTTTGTTTAGGATTTCTTTATTTACAAAGTTTTCTTTTTGATTTCGTCCTAAAGAAACACATGCCGGTGACCAACCGTATAAACGAAATATTGGTTCATCTGATTGGTTATTAATTGCAAAATCTAATAAATCAGAATCTGTTTGCATATTTTCTTTACCGGTTTTTACATCATAAGGTATAAATATCATTACTGAGCTTCTTCTTTTTCTCGTTTGTTTAAGTCTGTTTCGAATTGTTTAAATGTTTCATTGCCGACAAATTGTTCAAGAGCAGCTCTTTTGGCAAAAAATTCTGAACGTGCACGCATTTGGTTGTCGAGTGCCGTTCTATAATATGCGTCAGTTACTAGGACAACCTCTCGTGATAAATTTTGTGCTATATCAAAATTTCTTTTTCGATCTTTGACGATTTTGTCGAATAGCTGAAGCTTTTTTCTTGATGTCATGTAGTCGTAGTATAAATTTACTGTTCGTTGTTGTAAATCTTCGATTTTTCTGACTAAAACTATCATATCAGCATCTGTAACTTTTGTGTATTTATAGTTAAGAGCTTTTGTATCCTGTGACATTATACCCAGAACATTCCCTCCGATTAGTGAGCCTGCAGCAAGTGCGGGATTGCCCAAGCCTGCACCAACAAGTGTTGACATTCCGGCAATTGTTGTTAAAACTTTTTTTACGGATTTTTCGTTAGGTTTATCTTCATCCGGATTGGCGAGTTTGTAGAGTGCAAAATTAATTGTATCACTTTGTGATGCTGCCCCTTGCCATAATACTGATAAATCACCTACCAAATCTTGTTGTTCAATTTCGAGTTCTGCTGAAACCTCTTTAGAAATTTGTTTAATGCTCAAGTCTGCATAGGTTAAGTCGTTGATATCAAATTGTTGTACATCTTTTTTGGCGTATTCCTGATGCAACTTATTTTGGGCTTGAGCTTCCATATATTCTTGTTCCGGTTGTTCAGACAATCCTGCTCTGTATGCAGGTTTTTTAGGTGTAATTAAATCTTCCAATTCTGTTGCACCAAATGCAGGGAGTATTAAATTTATTAAAAGGCATATCAGTATAATTTTTTTCATTTTCTAACCGCCTTTTCTCCAATTAATGTAGCATCAGTGTTAAATTGGTATAAGTTAAGTTTGTCAACAACCTTTTTACCTGCCAAACGTTGAAGTTCAAGATGATATTTTTTTGATTGTTCCATGTAGTTGAATTCTTCAACCCGCATATTGTCATATAGTGATGAAGATATTGCAATTTCCATTAAGTCCTCGTCATCTAATGCTTTGGCATAATTTTTGTTGTACAAAAGTAATTTTTGTCTGGATTCTTTGAGCATAGAAAGTGAGCTTTTGTAATTGTAATATGCTGTAATGATTTTATCTTGAAGGTTTTCTACAAGCGTTGCAAGTTCTATTAATTCTGTATCGGTTAAAGGAATTTCTGTCGGTACATTTTTTCTGTTAATTAAATTTTGCGCTAATTTGCCTGCCGCAAAAGAACCTGATTGAATTCCATAATTTGCACCGAGCAATGATGGTGCCAGAGAAGCTCCGGCAACTACTGCGGAAAGAGTTTTTGCCATTAGTGAGGAATGGATTCTTCTTTGACTTTCAGGGGTTGCAAGCTTTTTAAGAGCAAAACCTATAATCTGATTGTTTTCAACAGTCCCCTTCCATAAGCTTTCTATATCTTCCATATCTTTTTCTTTTTGAAGAGCTACAAGTTCTTGCAGAATCTTTTCATCATTAATAAGCAGTGATTCCTTTGTATTAACCTTATTTTTAGGTAATTGAATGTTTTGTTTTTCATATCCGGATAAATGCACTTCATTCTCTTTTACTGCCGGCGGTGTGTATAAAAGATTATTTGTTTGTCTGTTTTTGTAAACAGGCATGTCAGCTGCATCCTCATCAAAGAATGTTGAAGGGAATGAATATACACAACTCCCTGAAAGTAATAATAAAATTAACAAAATCCTTTTCATAACAAATTTATACCACAACTTTATAATAAATCCAATGATTGATAAAGTTCTACATCAAATGAATGTTATTCATTTTATAAAAAATCTTTATTATAGAGAATACGGAGGAGAAAATTGGTTTTAAATACAAGTATAAAAGGGGTTAATTTTAGTAAAAAAGCAGATTCTTTGCGCAATGAAAGTATGTACAAAGAAGCTATTTCTATGTATTTGAATGCAATTTTGATAGACAGAAAAAATGCTAAAAGCTACTATGGATTAGGTTTGTGCTATAAAAATTTAAAAGACTACAAAAAAGCAATTGAATATTTTGAAAAAGCTGTAACATTACAAGAAGATTATTATGAAGCTTTTTTTGAATTGGGTGTTTGTAATCAGTTAGAAGAAATGAATTGTAAAGCTATAAAGTGTTTTATTAAAGCAATTCAAATAAGACCGGATAGTGTTGAAGCTATTTTACAGCTTGGAATTTGTCATGAATTGTGCGAAGAAGATGATTTGGCTCTAATGATTTATCAAAAACTTATTGAGAATAATCCTGAATTTGTGAAGGCATATAGCCATAAATCTGCGCTATTGATGAAAATGGAAAAATATAGAGAAGCATCCTCAATTTATAACAAGCTATTAAAAATTAATGCAGATTTTTATAGTGCCTATGTAGGTATTGGAGTTTGTTTTGAAAAGTTGGGTAAAATGAATGCAGCAGGTAGATATTATAGAAAATTTTTATCATTGAATCCTTTTTCAAATGAGAGTGAATTTATATTTAACAGATTGAAAAAAATTCAACAGTACAGAATGGCTGATACATATAAAAGAAAAAATTCTGTTTCTATGGTGTTGTGCAAATAATAAATTAGACAACTGGCTAGTATTAAATTCAACATAAAATAATATAATTTTATTGGAGGTTTAATACAGATGAATAATATTGTTTCGAGTGAGTTGTTAGAAGTTCTTGGCTCATTGGACAAGATGGAAACTATTACTAAAGTACTAAATCAAACTGTTTTTGAGGATAGAGAATTTAATGTGGCAGATAGTCAGAATCTATGCTCTGTTCTTCTTAGGGAAATAAATTATACAAAATCTAAAATATCAAAAATTGAAAATAACTGTTAATAAATCTTGTAGATTAAAATTTTTGTGCTAATATTGTGGCTGTAAAGTTATAATAAGGATTATAAAATGCAAGCACGCAGAGCAGCCAGAGAATTGGCGTTTATATTATTTTCACAATTTGATAAAAAAATAACAAATTATAAAAAAGAAGATTTAAAAGATATAATTTTAAAATCTGTCAGAATATTAACAAGCAGCGCAAATGATGAATTGAAAATTGCTTTGGGCTCATTGATTTCTATGAGAGATCAAATAGAGACATATGAAGCTGAGTCTGAAACAAATTTAAACAGACCTTTGGAAGCCGCAAACATTCCTGTGCCAATTCCGATGACATCTGATATGGTTGGCAGAATAAATGAAATGATTGATATTGCTGAAAAATCAATTTTGGCATTAGAAATTGCTGAGTTTACAACTTTAGATTCTCAAAATGATGTTAAAGAGTATGCAATTCAAATTGCGGAATTTTTCCAAAAAAATCAAAAAGAAGTAGATAATATTATTCAAAAGTATGCAACAAATTGGGATTTAGGCCGCTTGGTAAAGATGGATAAAGATATATTGCGTATTGCGATTGTTGAGTTGTTGTATATCAAAGATGCTCCAATGAAAGTTGTTGTAGATGAAGCTCTTGAACTTGCAAAGAAATATTCTACAGATGATAGTGCTTCATTCATTAACGGAATTTTAGCAAAAGTTATTGTAGATTATGGTTTAAATTAAAGTTAATCCCCTCGTCCTATTGGGGAGAGGGTTAGGGTGAGGGGCTATGTTCGGATTTTTCAAGGATAAATTTAATAACCTTAAAGAAACGGTTTCTAACACAGCACAAGCGTTAGTTGAAAATGTAATAAATTCCGTCAGTCAGGAAGAAGAATTTTCTGAATTTGTACTTGACGATATGGAAGATACATTAATCAGCGCGGATTTAGGTGTTGGTTATGCTTCTGAACTTGTTGACAAACTAAGAGATCAAACAAAAATTAAACCGTCAGATGTAAAAAATTACCTGAAAGAAGAATTTTTAAAAGTACTAAAAGATGCAGGAAGCAATGTTTTGAATTATCAAGACGGGCTGAATATTTACTTTATATGCGGAGTTAACGGAGTCGGTAAAACAACTTTAATCGGAAAACTTGCTTATAAATTTAAAAATGAGGGTAAAAAAGTTCTTATTGCTGCTGCTGATACGTTTCGTGCGGCTGCTGAGGAACAGTTGGATATTTGGTCAAAACGTGCCGGTGCTGATATTGTAAGACATGACAAGGCTGATCCCGCATCTGTTGTTTATGAAGCAATAGACAAGGCAAAATCACAAAATTATGATGTAATTTTGGTTGATACGGCCGGAAGATTACAAAATAAGTTTAATTTGATGGAAGAACTTTCTAAAATAAAATCGGTGATTGACAAAAAGGCTCCTGAAAATTTGAGAGAATGCATGCTTGTATTGGATGCAAATACGGGACAAAATGGATTGCAACAGGCAAAGGTGTTTACCGAAGCCGTAAATCTTACATCTGTTGCACTCACAAAGCTCGATGGTTCTGCAAAAGGGGCTATAGTTTTAGCGGTTGCAAAAGAAATGAAATTACCGGTAAAACTCGTTGGAGTTGGTGAAAAAATGGAAGATTTAAAGGAATTTAATTCTGAGGAGTTTATAGAGGCAATTTTTTAATTGAGCGAGAAGTGAAAATTTCCCTCGCCCATTGGGGAGAGGGTTAGGGAGAGGGGCTAAAGGTGAAAATTTTAAAATCAGCAAAGACAAAACTTGGTAATGAAATCAAACTTATTTCAACTGATTTTTCAACCGTTCAACCACTCAATAAATCAACAGCCTTAGTAATCGGAGTTTTTCATGGTGACGAACCACAGGGAAAGTATCTGATTGAAAAATATTTGAAAAATAGCCCCTCTCCTTACTCCTCTCCACAATGGGGCGAGGAAATAAATCTGCACAAACATAATTATACCGAATTTGCTAAATTAAAATCGAAAGAATTAAGAAAAAATTCTACCGATGCTGAACAAAAAATGTGGGATTTATTAAGAAGAAACCAAATTGCAGGATTACATTTCAAAAGACAAAAACCAATAGGGAAATATGTTGCAGATTTTGTTTGTGCATCAAAAAAAATAATAATTGAAATTGATGGCGGACAGCATAATGAATCGGATAACATAATAAACGATAATATCAGAACAAAATATTTTGAAGATTTAGGTTATAAGGTTATAAGATTTTGGAATAACGAAGTTATAGAAAATATTGAAGGAATAAAAGAATTCTTATTTAATTCCCTCGCTCCCTTGGGGAGAGGGTTTGGGAGAGGGGCTAATATTTTATTTATCCCTTGTCTGAACCCTGACGGTATGCAATTAGGTACAAGAACAAACGCAAACAGTGTTGATTTGAACAGAAATTTTCCGACAAAAAATTGGGGCGAAGATGGAAGTGAAGCCGGCAATTTTAGCCCCTCACCCCAACCCTCTCCCCAAGGGGGCGAGGGAAAATCCCCATATTTTGGCGGGAAATCAGCAGGAAGTGAAATTGAAACCAGATTTGTTATGGAAATTATCGAAGAATACAAACCTGAAAGGATTTTGACACTACACGCACCATACAAAGTCGTAAACTATGATGGACCGGCACAAGATTGGGCGGAAGAAATTTCAAAAATTATAGGTTATCCCGTTGAAGCAAGTATAGGTTATCCAACCCCAGGAAGTTTCGGAACATATTGCGGTATTGAAAGAAACATCCCGACAATTACGTTGGAATTAGACGAAAAAATACCGGTCGAACAACTTGAACAACCGGTATTTGAAATTTTTGATAAGTTATAAGCTTATTTTTTATTATTATTAAATACAGACATATAATATTCTTCTCTATGACCTTTTGAATTAGTTCCATTGTGAATAATTGAAAGTCCACCATTTTTTGCAGGATCTCTACTAAAGATTGTCTGAGAAGAAACGAAATGACCACCTGAACCAATCCAACTAGCCATTTGATTTGGATTAGCTGCTTTTGCTTGTTCGATATCATCTGAATTTAACACATATATATACTCACCTTTTGGATTTTTGTAACCATCTTCTTTTGCATGCGATAATCCTAATAAATTGTATGCATCTTCTTTTGCTAAAGCCCAAATGTGCGCTTGACCTTTAGTCTGACAAGCTTTTGGCTGCAAATTATTTTTTCCAGATTGCTCAAAATTGAACGTCATTCCTTCTTCAATATTAATTGTTCGCTGTTGAACTATTCCATCTTCATTCCATCTGACTACAATTGGAATATAACGTACCGGTTCTGTCATAATAAATCTCCTTTTTATACTCTTTATTGCACGTATATATCTATTAAATATTTTTTATATACAAATTTGCGCATGTTTTTAGATTTTTTTACATTTGTTAACATAAAATTTTGTTTGTAATAATATAGAATTATTAGTAGCATTTGTCATTCTGAGGTTGATAAGTTATGAGATTCTTCGCTCTGCTCAGAATGATAGACAACCGAAGAATCTCGTAATAAACTATAATAAATAATTGCATTTATATAGCTTTGCAAAGAGGATTTTATGAGATTACATAACACATATTCAGGAAAAATTGATGAATTTACACCTATAGATGGTAACAAAGTTAAAATGTATGTTTGCGGACCTACGGTTTATGATTACGCACACTTGGGACATGCAAGATGCTATATTACTTGGGATGTTTTATACAGATATTTAAAATTTCGCGGATATGATGTTACATATTGCCGTAATGTTACTGATGTTGATGATAAAATTCTTAAGAAAGCAGAAAAAGAAAACAAAACTCCGGAAGAAGTTTCTCAATATTGGTATAAACAGTTTGACAATTCAATGAAAGCTCTGAATAATTTGAAGCCCGATATTGAACCATTTGCAACAAAAACATTAGGCGAAATGATTTCTATTGTTAAAGATCTGATAGCAAAGGGATATGCATATGAGGTCAACGGAGATGTTTATTTTAGAGTTAAAAAATTTGGCGGATATGGAAAACTTTCAGGTCAGCCGATAGATCAGTTAGAAAGTGGAGCAAGAATTGAGGTTGGCGAACAAAAAGAAGATCCTTTGGATTTTGCTCTTTGGAAGAAGGATGAAAAATTCGGCTATAATTCACCTTGGGGTGTTGGACGTCCGGGTTGGCATATTGAATGTTCCGCAATGAGCCGTAAATATTTAGGCAAAACCATTGATATTCACGCTGGCGGTGCAGATTTAATATTTCCGCATCATGAAAATGAAATTGCGCAATCCGAATGTGCAAACGGCTGCAAGTTTGTAAATTATTGGCTTCATAACGGCTTTGTTACTATTAATAAAGAAAAAATGTCAAAATCTTTGGGCAATTTCTTAACGATAGACGATTTGTTAAAAAAATACGACTCAAACACAATAAGATTTTTTATACTTACAAACCATTACAGAATGCCTGTTGAATTTTCTGATGAAGCATTGTCATCAGCTCAGGCAGGCGTAAAACGTATGCTAAACGCTAAACGTACAGAAATTAATGAAAATCTTGATATCACTCAAACTGATGAATACAAACAATTTGTAGAAGCTATGGATGATGATTTGAATACGTCAAAGGCTTTGGCGGTGCTTTTTGATTTGACAAACAAAGCTAACAAAGATGATAAAGATGCATTTACAATTTTATATAAACTTGCTACAACGCTTGGCTTTACGTTTGAAAAACCAACTTTGTCAGAAGAAGAATTGACAGATGCGGTGAAATATGTTTCTGAAAAACTTGGCAAAGATTTTGCAACGATGGAAGAACTTATTGCATACCGTAAGGAAGCTCGTGAAGCAAAGAATTGGGATGTCGCTGACAAAATCAGAATTGCACTTGATGAAAAAAATATTGTTCTTAAAGATTCCAAAGACGGAACTGTTTGGGAATTAAAATAGATTTTATTTATACATGTTTGAACGAATTTGTTTTAATTCCGAAATTATTTCAGGATAATTTCCTGATGTGAGTTCGCCTACTGATTTGTACAATTTTAGAATGGCTTGTTCGATATTTTTATGGTTCATATAAACCATATCGCAAGCCATTTCTTCATTTGAAAGTGCAAGACGTGTCATGTCTTTAAATCCGCTAGCTGCAATCTTTTGTGCCAAAGGATTATCTTTTACAGACAGTACAAGGGCCTGTGCAATAACCATAGGCATGTGAGAAATTAGTGCTGCGGCTTTATCATGCTCATCTGCATTTGCAAAAACAGGTTCAGCTCCAACTTCTCTTATTATTGAACATAGTTTTTCCGTTTCTTCTTTATAGTTATTGTTAATTACAACCCATTTGGCATTTTTAAACAAACCTTCAAACGAATTTTCAAATCCTTTGTGTTCCGTTCCTGCCATTGGATGTGACGGAATAAATTTATAAGGTCTTTCTTTTTGGCATACAAATTCTTTTAGACTGCAAACATCTGTAACTATAGTGTTTAAATTTACTATATTTTCTAATTCATCTAAGATGGTAAGTGTTTTATTCATCGGGGTACAGACAAATATAATTTTTCTGTCTTTTAAAACATCATATGATTTATATATGTTTTCTCCGTTTTGAGATTTTGAAACAGCAACTACATCATGTTTTTTGCTCAAATCCTTAAATAGAGAACCGCCAATTAAACCTAAACCAATAATTCCTATTTTCATAAAAAGAGTATAGCATAAATGAGTTTTTTTATTTTATTGTAACAATGTGTAAAATCCTATGAAACTATTTATATAATCTATAGTAGTAGCTGTAATCCTACAACAATTCTATGACTGTCTGCAGAAGCTTGATTTTGGCAAAAAACGTAGTTTAATAAGATTCTTAATGCTTGACCTTTTATATAATAATTAATGCCTGCAGAATATTCTCTGCGATTGTTATTTCTTACATTTTTGTCAGGATCAAACTCATCATATCTTGCGACAAGTTCTAATTTTTTTGTTAAACTATACCCTGCTGTAACATACCAACCCTGACGCTGTTTTGTTGTAAAACCGCTCAGACCGTTTGAACCATTTGCATTTGCAAATTCGGCTTTTGTCCAAAATTTCTTATATCTGTAGCCAATATATGCTCCAATAACATTGAAACTTTCAGAATTTCTTTGACCTGCTGTTATACCGCCACCAAGAGTTAATTTACCATATTTTCCGTTAGTTTTGCCAAGTGGTTTGAAATTTACCCATCCGTCAAATTCAGCACCGGGGAAAAAGCTTGAAAAATTAGTGCCGGAACTGTATCCGCCTAAATCATAATCGAGCATTGAATAATTGCCCATTACTCTGATACCCAATTTTCTTGCTGTTCCAAAATTTCTTGAAATTTGTGAACGTGCAGCAAAAGGTAATGTAAACGCAGAACTTGCGCCTTCATATCCTACTCCGGGACGGGAATTGCCGATTAATATTCTGTGGTGAGGAATACGTTTTGTATCTATGTACAAGTCTTGGAATAAGTGTTGCATAAATGGTTCGGCTGGGTTAGGGCTCGGATCTAACATTATTCTGAAATTTTCTTTTCCGCCCTTAAATTTACCGTCTATAAATACGTTAATTAAACTCATTTTTAAAACATTTGTAGCTACTCCATCTTCACCTGAAATATTTGTAGTGTTATCAAGTTTAAAACCTGCCCAATAGTGGATACTGTCTAATGGACCTTTTTCAAAATGTTGAGTTGTATATTCTTTAAATAAACTCGCAGGAACTCTTGTATTTTCTATTTGCAATTTATAAACGTCTTCTGCTGCATTTCTGAATCTATCTATTATTTTTGTATTTTCAGTTTCAAGACTCTGCGGTTTTGAAATATCAGGTATTTCATTAATTTCTGTTTTTTCAACCTCTGATTCCAAAAAAGGTGTTTCTAAAACTGCAGGATCAGGAACTAAAACGTCTTTTGATGCTTTAGCTTGATCTTCATCCAAATTCAAGACAATATCTTCCTCGGCTATAGCTGGGGAAAATGCAAGAATAATTATAGCTAGGGTCAATAAAATTTTTTTCACTATAAATATAATATCATAAAAAACTTGCGTATACGTCATTCAAGAAATGTATGCGCAAGTTAATATTATAATTATGCTTAAGCAATTGTTCTAATCCAACCTTCAGGAGCTTCTAGTCTACCCATCTGAATGCCGGTAAGTGTTTCATATAGTTTTTGTGTTACAGGACCCATTGTTTCGTTACCAAAGTCGATTTCATTACCGTGGTCAACAATTTTTCTAACAGGTGAAAGGACTGCAGCGGTTCCACATAGAGCACATTCTGCAAAATCCTTAACCTCAGAGAATAAAATTTCTCTTTCTTCAGCTTCCAGACCCAAATAATGTTTTGCAACATACATCAATGAACGTCTCGTAATTGATGGCAGAATTGTATTTGATTTAGGTGTAACAATTTTATTATCTTTAGTAACGAAAATTATATTTGCACCGCCTGTTTCTTCAACTTTTGTATGTGTTGCAGGATCAAGATAAATATTTTCGCTAAATCCTTGTTTATGTGCATCAACTATAGGGTGCAAGCTCATAGCGTAGTTTAATCCTGCTTTGATATGGCCTGTTCCTCGAGGAGCAGCTCTGTCAAAATCAGGAACTCTTACTGTAATTGCTTTTGCCCCGCCTTTAAAATACGGACCTACAGGTGTTGTAAATATTCTGAATTGGTATTCATCTGCAGGTTTAACTCCAATGACAGGGTTGCTTCCGAACATATAAGGTCTTAAATACAATGTTGCTCCTGAACCATATGGAGGTACAAAATCAATATTAGCTTTTACAACTTTATCTACAGCATCCAAAAATCTTTCTTTGGGGAATGTTGGCATTTCTAATCTTTTACAAGTGTCAATCATTCTCTCTGCGTTTAAATCAGGTCGAAAACAAACAACTTTACCATCTTTTGTTCTGTACGCCTTTAATCCTTCAAAGCAAGTTTGAGCATATTGTAAAACTCCTGCACTTTCGTTTAAAACTATGTTAGAATCTTCTGTTAAAACTCCATCATCCCATTTGCCGTCTTTGAAATTTGAGACATAACGAAAATCTGTTTTGACATAACCAAAGCCCAAACTTCCCCAATCAATGTTCTTTACCATATTAATAACCTCCGTTTACTCGGTTATATCATGCATATAAACTTAAATCAAATACCAATAAATTTGAAAATTTTTAATATATCATGTTATCTATATAAAAATAATTATTGCCACTATGTTTTTTTATTAAACTTTTTTATGATAATATTGTTTTACAAGGAGATTAATATGATTATTATAATGGAGCCAAAAGCCACAGAGGCTCAGGCACAAAAAGTTATTGATTTATTAAAAGAATCAGGTTTTGATATAAGATATAAAAAAGGCGAAATATACACAGTTATTGATGCAATAGGTGATAAAAACACTTTAACACCTGACAGATTATATGCTCTTGATGGAGTGAAAGAAGTTAAAGTTATTAGAGAACCTTTCAGATTGGCATCAAGAGAAAGAAAAGAAGAAGATACAGTTATTGAATTTTCAAACGGAGTAAAAATCGGTGGTAATAACAAACCCGTTGCAATGGTTGGCCCTTGCTCTATTGAAGATTACGAAGGTCTTTTAGAAGTTGCTAAAGCTGCTAAAGAAATGGGCTGTGAATTTTTACGTGGCGGCGCTTTTAAACCGAGAACCTCTCCGTATGATTTTCAAGGTTACGGCGAAAAGGCACTTAAATTTATGCGTCAAGCAGCTGATGAAACAGGATTGTTAACAGTTTCTGAAGTAATGGATGCATCAGACCTTGATATGATGTGCGATTATATTGACGTCTTACAGATAGGTGCAAGAAATGTTCAAAATTTTAAATTGTTACATGCTGTAGGTAAATGTAATAAACCTGTAATTTTGAAACGCGGTTTGGCAAGCACTATAAGAGAGTTTTTACTCGCTGCAGAACATATTTTGTATAACGGAAATCCAAACGTTATCCTTTGCGAAAGAGGGATAAGGAGTTTTGACAGCTCTTTTACGCGTAATGTAATGGATATAGCTTCAATTCCTGTTATCAAAAAGATTTCTCATTTGCCGATAATAATTGATCCAAGCCATGGCACAGGCCAAAGATATTTGATTGAACCTATGGCTAAAGCAGGTTTGGTTGTCGGTGCTGACGGGGTTATGATAGAAGTTCACCAAAATCCTGAAAAAGCACTGTCTGATGGAAAACAAAGTTTGCCCATACCGATGTTTAAGGATGTTATGGGAAGATTAAATAAATTGACAGAGGGGCTGCAATACGAAAAAAGCCAACTGTCAGCTAATATTAAATAGATTGCAAAAATTATAGATTGGGCATAATAACCCAACGGAAAAGGAAAATATAAATGTTAAGAACAGGAATAGTGGGATTACCAAACGTAGGAAAATCAACTTTATTTAATGCATTGACAAGTGCGAAAAATGCACAAAGTGCAAATTATCCGTTTTGTACAATTGAGCCTAATATCGGTGTTGTGAATGTGCCTGATGAAAGATTGCCAATACTTGCAAAACTATGCAAAACCGATGTAATAATTCCAACAGCGATAGAATTTGTTGATATTGCAGGACTTGTAAAAGGAGCAAGTAAAGGTGAAGGGTTAGGCAACCAATTTTTACATAATATAAGAGAAGTTGATGCAATTATTCAAGTTGTAAGATGTTTTGATGACCCGAATACTATTCACGTTGCAGGAAAGGTAAGTCCGCTTGACGATATTGAGGTAATAAATACAGAGCTTGCTCTTGCAGATTTGGCTTCCGTAGAAAAACAAATTGCAAAAGTTTCTAAAGTCGCAAAATCTGGTGATAAAACTGCGGTTTTAACACTTTCAGTTCTTGAAAAAATGCAAAATCTTTTAGAAGAAGCTACATTTATTAACATTAATGACCACTTTGTAGATGATGAAATTCCGATTGCCAAAGGATTGAATCTCATGTCTACAAAACCTGTAATTTATGCAGCAAATGTGTCAGAATACGATTTGAAAGACGGTAATAATTATACAAAACAGGTTCAAGAATATGCCTCCAAACATAAGGCAGAAGTAGTACTTATTTCTGCAAAAATTGAAGAAGAATTGGCTGAACTTGGCGAAGAAGAAGCAAAAGAATATCTGTCGGAATTAGGAATTGAGGACAGTGGAATTAACAGGATGATTAAATCCGTATACAGATTACTAAATCTTTTGACCTTTATAACTGCAGGTGAAAAAGAAGTTCATGCCTGGACTGTTCAAAAAGGTGCAAAAGCACCGCAGGCTGCAGGTGTTATTCACACAGATTTTGAAAAAGGATTTATAAGAGCAGAAATCACACCGTATGAAGAATTTGTTAAAAACGGTTCATACGCAGCATGCAAAGACAAAGGTGTAACTCGTCTTGAAGGTAAAGATTATGTTGTTCAAGACGGTGATCTGGTGCACTTTAGATTTGCAGTCTAGTTTTTCTCTTTTATAACAAGTTCGTATCCCAGATAATCAAGAATTTCTTGAACTGTCTGAAATCTTATGCGTTTTTTGTTTATAGAGTCAGATACTCCACCCGCTTTTGGAATATCATATCCTTTTTCACGAAGAATTTTAGCGACTTTTCTCATTGAAAGTCCACGCCTCAAGAGACATATTGTAATTTCTTCTTTTAAGTTTATCATACCAACAGTTTAATTTATATAATCAAACATTGACAAATATATAAAACAATGTTAGATTATATCTATCATGTCTGAAAATAACGACCAAAAGTTACAAGAATATTTGCTGGAAGATTTTGATGAAAATGAAGATTGTGTTTTGCCTGATACAATTTGGGGTGAATTAATCTTAATCTTTTATATGATAAAAGATTTGTTAAAAAGTCCTGATAAAGATATGAAAATGAAAAATCTTAAAAGACAAATCCGTGTCTACATCAGTTGGTTACGAGCCAAATAACAAATTTTAATAATTATTTTGCTGTTTCTATTCGATTTCGTCCGGATTTTTTAGCTTCGTACAAAGCTTTATCAGCATCATCAAACATATATAATGCAGATTCATAATCTGTTTTTGAGTTTATACCAACGCTTATTGTAACTTTTATTTCTTCGTTATGGAATTTAAAAACATGATTTTCTACAAGTTTTCTTAGTCTTTCCATTGGAATATGAGCTGTTTCTTTTGGAGTTTCAGTTAATACTACGACAAATTCTTCTCCACCGTATCTAAATAATGTATCTGTTTGTCTGAAATTTTTATTCATTAAATATGCAATTTCTTTTAAAACATAATCTCCACAAGAATGCCCATAAGTATCATTAATCTTTTTAAAATAATCTATATCAATAATTGCAATACTCAAATCATTTTGGTATCTTTTTGCTCGTTTATATTCTCTCTCAAATTCAATATCAAAATGTCTGCGATTAAACAGCTTTGTCAGAGGATCAGTAACAGACATTTGTTTTGTTTGAGTGTACATAAAATTAATTTTCTTAATAACATCTAATTTGTTATCGTTAGGAATATCAAAACTTTCAATTATATTTTGAATATTTATTTGAATTTCATCCAGCACATCAGATGGAATTTCAAAATTTATGTTTGTTATTTTATTATTTTCCATAATTAACATTATGATATCAGAAATATTGTCAGTAATCCAATTTTTTGCTAAAATTTACATAAGTATGAAACTTTCTGCAAATGAAATATTAAATAAGTTTTCTAAAAATGACACTCATCCTCAAGAAGTGAAGAAATTGGCTTTAATGCTGTTTGATGAAACTTCATTGAAAGTTCACGAAATGAAACCTAAATACAGGGATTATTTAGAAGCTGCAGCACTTCTGCATGATATCGGTTATTTCGTTGATGCAAAAGGGCACAACAAGCACAGTATGAGAATGGTATTGGAGCATGGTTTGTCAGAGTTTACAGAACAAGAAACAAAGATAATTGCCTGTATTTGCAGATATCATAGAGGTAGCTTACCTGACAAAGAAGAACATGAAATATACAATACTTTTGACAAAAAGGAAAGAAAAATTGTAAAGCGCTTATCCGGCATACTAAAAATTGCTGATGGGTTGGAAAAAGGACATTTAAATCTTATAAAAGAACTTTATATTGATTATGATGAACAAAATAAAATAGCAGAAATCATTTTAACACCTAATATCAGCGAATATTTACCCGATATTACAGATGCAATAAGAAAGCGTGATTTGTACGAAATTGCATTCAAATGCCAAACAATTTTCAAATTTGTATAACCTAATACATAAATAATGCTATTATAAATAAAAAAAAGGAGCAAAATGCTCCGTTGGAATTAAGAATAGCTGGAAGTATGAAAAAGATTTATATTATTATTAAAAGTCATAACTCCTTTCATACAATTGCCTATACGGCTAAATTATGTTACTAATAGCCTATTGTCCAATTGAATGAGGCTGTTTTCGGTGAAGATGATGAAACAGGTATTGGAGAGTTAACGGCTTGTACTTCAATAACTTTTTCAGCCTTTGTTAACATACTGTTTTGTATCATCTTGTCATCTACATTATTAAATGATTTTAACCTATCAAGACTGTTTTGGAGTTCTGCATTTTCATCGTTAAGAGTAGTTATTTGACGACTTAATTTATTCAACGTTAATTCGTCAGACATTGCAAAATAATAGCTGACAAATGCACCTAGAATTGCAATGCCAAGCAAACCGCATAAAGTTTTATTCACCTTTCTTATAGCCATAGTTTTTAGAGAAATCTCCTTTTGGAAATAACCTTCTATAACCTGTGTCTGAATCGGATTTTCTGTATAACTTTGTTGTCTATATGATAATCTGTAATATTCAGTTGCTCTTACCGGACTCAACTTTTTCTACCCCAATAATCTTTTTCTTTAACTTAAGTCTACCCTATATATTTTGCAATTCTTAATTTTGCACTTCTTGAAGGCGGATTTATCTTTGTCTCCTCATCACTTGCAATTATCGGTTTTTTATTAACTATCTCTAAAACCGGAGGCGGACAATGGCAAATCATCTGGGATTTATCGCAATGACACCTCTGCGAGTGGTATTTGAAAGTTTGTTTCACTAACCTGTCTTCTAATGAGTGAAAACTTATTACACTTATTATAGCACCAAACTCCAACAAATCCAACACATCATTCAGAGTATTTTTTACATTTGTTAACTCTTTGTTTACCTCTATGCGAATTGCCTGAAAAACTCGTGTAGCAGGGTGTATTGATGATTTTACGTGAGGTGTACAATTTATTATTAAATTTGCTAATTCAGTCGTTGTTTCAAGCTTTTTAAGCTTTCTTGTTTCAACTATTTTTTTTGCAATTCTTTTTGAGAATCTTTCTTCTCCGTATTCTGAAAATATTCTTACTAAATCATCTTCTGAATAGGTATTTACAACATCATAGGCTGAAAACTTTGCATCTTGATTAAATCTCATATCTAAAGGAGCTTCTTTTGAAAATGAAAATCCTCGTTCGCATTTATTGAATTGATGGTATGATGCGCCAAGGTCAAAAAGTATGCCACCTGTAATTTTTTCAATTCCTAATTCTTTTAAAACTTTCTTAATATTTGTATAAGAATCTTTTACTATTATTAAGTTTTTGTAATCTTTTAATCTTTCTGTGGCTGCATCTATAGCATCTTGGTCAATATCAAATGCAATTAATTTGCCATCCGGTTGAATTCTTTGCAAGATAAGCTCAGAATGCCCTCCACCGCCAAGTGTACAATCGACATAAATCTTTCCCGATTGACATTGTAGTGCATCTACAGCTTCATTTTTCATTACTGTATAATGTTTAAATTCTTCCATACAAAAATTTTATCATAAAATAATCTTAAAAATTTTTGTATTATAATCAGAATATGAACAGAGAAGATTTTATAAAAGCAAAACGTATAGTTTTTAAATTTGGAACAAATATTTTAAGAGGCGATGACGGTTATGTTTCTTTGCCAAGAATTTTTTCTTTTATCGAGGATTTATCGCATTTGGTAAAACAAGGCAAAGAAGTAATTGTCGTAACTTCAGGTGCTGTAGGTTTAGGGAAGAAACGGCTTGGTCTGGAAAGTACTGAAGGCGTTGCATTAAAACAGGCATGTGCCGCTATCGGACAAGGAAAATTAATGTCAATATACGAAAGCGGATTTGATACGTATGGTCTTGTTTCTTCTCAAATATTGTTGACAGAGGATGACTTTTCTTTAAGAAAAAGATATCTAAGTCTTAGAACAACCCTTAATAAACTGTTAGAGCTGGGTGTTGTTCCTATAATTAATCAAAACGATACTGTATCAACTATTGAGGTTGATCCTCAATTTGAACATATGCAGGTTTGTTTTTCGGATAATGACAAGCTTTCCGCTCTTGTTGCAAGTGAACTTGATGCGGATTTACTTGTAATATTGTCTGATATTGAAGGATTGTATGATGAAAATCCTAAAATTAATCCTGATGCAAAAATTATAAGAAAAGTAGAAGAAGTTACTGATGAAATTTTGGCACTAGGTTCAGATGCATCATCAGGCGGCAGAGGCGGAATGAGGACAAAACTTGAAGCAGCCAGAATGGTAACTCGTTTTGGTGGAAAAGTTTTGATTGCGAACGGTAAAATCCCATATGTAATTAAAAAGATATTTGACGGAGAAGAATTGGGTACTATGTTCTTGCCTCAGCAGGAGACAATGTCTGATAAAAAGCGTTGGATTGGTTATGCAACAAATATTATTGGTAAAATAGTTGTAAATGAAGGTGCAAAAAAAGCCTTGTTAGCGCAAAAAAGCTTGTTGCCAATTGGTGTCTTAAAAGTTATTAATGACTTTAAAAAAGGCGATGTTATTTCTATTTTAGATGAAGAAAACAGTGAAATTGCACGTGGTATTGTTAATTATGATTCAAGATCATGCCAAAAACTTGCAGGAATGCATTCAGATAACATTATGGAAATTTTGGGATTTAAAAATTACGATGCAGTAATTACGCGCGATAATATTACTCTTTTATAAAAGGATTTTTAAATGGAAAATTTTATTCAAATTGCTAAAAATGCAAAAGAAGCTTCGTTAAAAATAGCTTCTGTGTCTACAGAATTAAAAAATAAGGCTTTATTAAATATTGCTCAAAAAATCGAAAATAGTGCTTTGGAGATTTTTGAAGCTAACAGACAGGATTTATTGGATGCAGAAAAGCTTGTTGCGTCAGGAGAAATTACAAAATCTACATTTAATCGTCTTAAGCTTGATGAAAATAAAATGAGAGATATGGTTCAGGGAATACGTGATATAGCAGAACTCGAAGATCCTGTTAATAAAGTTCTTTTAAAAAGGGAATTAGATAAAAATTTGGTGCTTCAAAAAGTTTCTTGTCCGATAGGTGTTTTAGGTATAATATTTGAAGCAAGACCGGATGTTATCTCTCAAATTTCTTCACTTGCTATAAAATCTGCAAACGCAGTTATATTAAAAGGTGGCAAGGAATCTATTAATACAAATATAAAAATATTATCTGTTATAAATAGTGCGTTGGATGAAGTTGAAGGATTTCCTAAAAATGTAATTCAGCAGGTATTTACTCGTGATGATGTGGCAGAAATGCTCAAATGTGATAAATATATAAATTTGATAATTCCTCGCGGCGGAAATAAATTGGTAAAATATATAAAGGAAAATACAAAAATTCCTGTGTTAGGCCATGCGGACGGTATTTGTCATATATATGTTGATGAATCCGCTGATTTGGATATGGCTATAAAGGTTGTTACAGATGCCAAAACTCAATATCCAAGCGCTTGTAATTCTGTAGAAACTTTGTTGATTAATGAAAATTTTGCAGGTAAGGATAAACTTTTGGCAGCACTACAGTTGTCAGAAATTCAATTGATTGAAAAACCAGACAGTTGGTCTTTTGAGTATGGTGATAAAATTTTGGCATTCAAGACCGTAAAAAATGTTGATGAGGCAATAAATCACATAAATACATACGGTTCAGGGCACACTGACAGTATTATTACAAAAGACAATGCAAATGCAGAAAAATTTATGAACGAGGTTGACTCTGCCGGAGTATATTTTAACGCATCTACAAGATTTGCGGATGGTTTTAGGTATGGTTTTGGCGCAGAAGTTGGAATTTCAACAAACAAAACTCACGCTAGAGGGCCTGTTGGTCTCGAAGGTTTAACAATATATAAATACAAATTATGCGGGCAAGGGCATATTGTAAAAGATTATGCTTGTGGCGATAAAGTGTTTCACCATATTGATATCCCTATTTAAATTCGTTTTTCTAATACGGTTAAAATATTTAACATTTTATCAAGTCCATTAGATTTCTGTATTGCCCTGTACCATTTTAGTAGGGTTGTTTTATCAGGAATAAATGTATCATACTTAATTCGATTTTTTTTATCCATTCTAATAATAAGTTTAGATGTAGTTTCTTTTGCTGCTCCTGATATTATTCGTCTTTTAACAGAAAAAGGTCCTGTATATCTTTTATGGTTAGGAGCTTCAAGTTTATATCCGTCACTGTTAATATAAAGATTCCATCTGGAGTTTTCAAATTGCTGCCTAGCATTATTTAATTTTAATAATGCATCTTGCCCACCTTCTTTATAAACATATTCTGTACCGCCTTCGTTTATTTTGATGCCATAAAATGTAGTTTTATTATAAAAATTGATTTGCATTATAACTCCTTTTTCTGTAAAAAACGTGTAAAAATTTTTTTTGCTAGTAATTTTTATGATAGTATGAAAGAAGAGGAGAAGTGTCCGAGCGGTTTAAGGTGACGATCTCGAAAGTCGTTGCGGGGGTGACTCCGCCAAGGGTTCGAATCCCTTCTTCTCCGATTCGCAGCGGATTGACTCTTGTCATATCCGCTGCGATTTATAATGAAGGTTTTGAGAAAACTTGTAATTCAAGGGTTGCGTGAGCGAGCTGAGGCTAGTGTAGTTTTGTTTGAAAACGATGAAATCGTTGTACCTTTTAACAGGACATTTGGTCGGAAGGAAATAAGCCTGCTATCATGCTGAACTTGTTTCAGCAGCTTACAAAAGTTACGTGTTTACTACACTTTGGCAAGACCCTGAAATAAATTCAAGGTGACATTATGGTCAGAAATCAATTGGTAAAAATGTATGGGAAGTCCGCTTTTTTGCACTTTTTATCCCCATAATTTTACTTAAAAACAGGGTTGGCTTTGTCAACCAATTTTACTAATCCGCAGATGAAACCATAGATTATTTGATTCGTTGAGCAATATTAAATAATAATCCACCTATTCGTCTTAAAACAGGTCTTTCCACTCCGGACTCTTTTGTACCTATCTTCATAGCAAGTTTTTCTAGTTTTGCTTTAAGTCCTTTTTGAGCAAATTTTCTGTTGTTAGATTCTAGCGAATAGAGTTCAGTTGTACGAGAAAGGTTATGTCCCAAATAACCACTAGGTTTTTCGTACTTACGATAATAATAATTATTTGGGCATTGTGATTGAGCTGATGATATCCAGCCACGAGTTGCACTACGTGATTCACTTTCAATTAATATTTTTTTGTAGTCTGGTTTTACAATTTCTTTTACAGTAAATTTTGTGCCATTAGGTCGTTGATAGACTCTTTCTCTACCGCCATGAAACGGACCATATTCCCAACAATGCATATGAGGGTTTGTAAATTTGTTAATAATTGTACCTTCTGAAACTATTTTATAATTTGGAAAAATCGATTTTGGTTTATCAAAATCTATGCTATATTGAAATGGTTTAAAATCACTACTAATTAACATGTTAATTCCTTCTTTCAATTTTCAAGTTTTACTACAAACTAATTGTTTTATGTAAGTGTGATAAATAATAAAAATTGATTACACTTTTATATTTATTTACAAATGTTAATATTTCTCTTAAAGAATTAGATTGTGAGGTTTTATGCCATTTTTGAGCTTGTTTAGAATTTAAAAAGATATTATCATTACTGAAAATTTTGTCTGTAATTCAGATAAAAGCTAATATAATCAATAATTATAAATTATTATTATTTTTGTTGTAGAATGGTGGTTAGTTAAAGGAGTGTTTATGTCGATAGATTTTAATCCTCATGTGTTTTCTAATCCAAATACACATATTAATCAAAAATTTGCGGGTCCGTCTTTTATGCAGGCAAAACCGCAAAAGGATACTTTCGTCAAAACAATAAATTCAAATGTAGATGACAAATATAGCGGAATAACTGTTTCTGAAAAATCATTCGGAACTATCCAAAAAACCGGTGAAATTGCAAAACTGTATACTATAAAGAATAAAAACGGTGCAAGTGTTGAATTATCAAGTTTCGGCGCAACTATTGTGTCTATAAAAGTTCCTGATAAAAGTGGGAAGATGATAGACGTGACACAAGGTTATGATAATGTTACTCCTTACGAAACCTCACCTGTTGGACATGCCGGAGGAACAATTGGCCCTTGTGCTAATAAAATAAACAATGGTGAATTTACCATAAATAGTGAAAAATACAGTTTAGAAAAAAATAAAGATGGCGGAAAAACTCACTGCCATGGTGGAAGTGATGGGTTTGATGTGAAAAATTGGAGTGCAAATCCGCTTCCTGATGGAATTGAATTTAATTATACAAAAAAAGATATGGAAAACGGTTATCCGGGAAATGTTGATGTAAAAGTTGTTTATAAATTAGATAACGACAATAATCTTCATATTCAATATTATGCAAAAACAGATAAAGATACGTTGCTAAATCTAACGAATCATACTTATTTTAATCTTGACGGTGCCGAAAATACAAGTGAAAATTCGATTTATGAGCATATTGTAAAACTCCCAAATTCATCAAGTTATACAAAAAACAATGAAATAGCGGTTCCGACAGGTGAAATTGAAAAAGTTGATAACACTCCGTTTGATTTTAGGCAACCTAAAAAAATAGGGGATGTTATCAATGCTGATTCAGAACAATTGAAAATAGGTTCAGGGTTTGACCAAAATTATTGTATAGATAATTATGATGGAAAAAATCTAGTTGATATTGCTGAGGTAAAATCTGAAAAAACAGGAATAAACCTGAAAGTTTCGACAAATCTTCCCGGGTTTCAATTCTATACCTCAAACCATTTGGGAAAATCAACACAACCCGCGGGTAAATCCGGAACGAAATATGAAAAACGTTCGGCTTTGTGCATAGAACCGCAATTTTATCCAAATGCTATAAATACCAAAGAATTTGAAGAAAAAGGTATTTTAAAGAACGGAGAAATATATAATAGAGAAATTATATATTCTTTTTCTGCTGACAAATAAGTTTATAAAAAATGGAAAGGGGCTCCTCGCCCCTTTCCATTCTAACAGATGAACATAAGGCAGTATTTTTAACTGCTATTACATATATTCCCATGCCGTTATAATTTATAACATGCTTAATATAATATGTTTTAAATTAATTTTTTATATCAAATAATTCAACTTTTGTATAATTTTTTTCATACTAAAGTATGAACTTTTGCAAATTTTATTAAAGTTTTTGAAATGTTATGCCGTTATAGAAAACGGTAGGAATGTAAGGATATTTTCATGAAAAAAGAAGAGAAGAAAAACGGAGTTTCATTATTTTCTCAGTCAGAACATTTGATTGATCAGGACCCCATTGAAGAAATTTTTGCGCTTAATTTAGGCGATTTTATAGCAGAAAATCTTATATCAGAAGATTTGGCACGCAAGATAGGTGCAAATGTTAAGGATAAAAAATCAGGACTTATAAATCAGTTAAAAGAGCTTATTTCAATATATTCAATGCAGAATACTCTTTGTGTTTTGAGTTTTGATAAAGATGAAAAAAATGCTATTTTTACCTCAATTGCACATTCAATAAAACTTATGCTTGAAGTTGAAAATTGTCATATATATCTTGATAAAAATAATGAATTAAATTTGGTTGGCTCAACATCATTTGCAAAAGAAAATTATAAAGTTGACGAAAAAACAGCAGTTGGAAAGGCGTTTATTTCAAAGGAAACAACGTTTGAAGATGTAATTGCTATTCCAATGCATTGTAATATAAAAGCTATAGGTGTTATTGTAATTGAAAATAATGCTGATAAACCAATTAATGAAGAATATATTGAGCTTTTAGAAAGTATTGCAGTACTTTTTGCAACTTCAATTGTGTTGCAGGAAACTATTGATGAAACAAATAAACTTATTGCAGATGAAAATTCTATGGTAAGTGAACTACAGCATATAAGAGCCGAATTAACTGCTTTAATTGGTGATTTGTGTGATTATCAGCAAAGTTTTGTTGAACATCTTGCACATGCTGTAGATACTAAAGGACAATACAAAGTTGCGCATTCTCAAAATACTGCAAATCTCGCAAGAGAAATCTGTAGACAAATTAAGCTAAATGAAAAAACAACAGATTTGATATATTATGCAGGATTGCTTCAGAATATCGGTAAAATTGCAGTGCCGGAAGAAATTTTTGCAACAAATGGTAAATTGTCTGCCGAGAATTTGCAAAAAATTCAGGAACACTCAAATGTTGGCGTACATCTTTTGATGAATATAAACTTCTTGTCAGAAGTGGTTCCGTATATTACATATCAAAAAGAGCGTTATGACGGTTCAGGTACTCCTGAACATTTGAAAGGTCAATCAATCCCGTTTGGTTCAAGGATCATTGCAGTTGCGGATGTATACTGTGCAATGATATCTGACAGACCATACAGAAAAGCTATGGATAAAGAAGAAGCATTGCAAATTCTAAAAGAGGAAGCCGGTATTAAATGGGATCCGGTTGTTGTGAATGCGTTGGCTGAAATTGTTTTGTAATAAAGTTGTTAAGGTAATAAGGTTAACAAGGCAATAAGTTCTTTTCAAAAACCTGTTTCAGTAAAATCGATACAAAATAACTTTATGATAATTCTTAATCACTTATTTTTCCTTATTACCTTATTACTTTTTACTTAACTATACTAAACGCTACAATATCATTTATAGCAACATTTACCCAATCGTATTTAAAACAAACAAAATCATCGCAGTTGCAGTCGTCTTGTTCACAGGTGCAATAATCAGAAAGCCTGCACAATAAGGCGTTCTCTAAAGTAATAAAATCATCATGGCATTCTTCACACTTGCCTTCGGGTATGAATAATTTCCCATCTATTTTTAGATGTCCGGTAAATATTGTAATTTTTTGAGTGCCGCTTGATTCGACAATTTTTACAATAGATTTTAGTAAATTTTTAGACATAAAATATTCTCCTTTACAATAAATTAATTTAAAGGAGATGTTTGTTTGTTTTATCCGCCAATTAGTTAATAATCCATCTTCCAATTGTTTTCAATTATACGAGCAGCACAGGCGGTACCATCAGATGTTGTAGTATGAGAGCATATGTCTGTATATTGCCAATGTCGTTGAATTAAAATTGAATCAATATCTGTATTCAAATATTCTGCCAGCCTTTTGCAATCTCTTTGTCCTCCGTACGGCATTATTCCGCCATCTCTCATTATATTAAACATAAAGGCGTCTCTACCCCATCTGTTGGGCTCATTATTGCCATTTATATCTACTGTTAATTGTCCTACTATATAGCTGTCGTTTTCTCCAATAATAAGAATATCTATTTTCATTCCATTCTTTAATATAAATGTAAGATTGTTCCAGCCGCTGCATTGAGAGTTACTGTTTATATGCCACCATTTGTTATATTTTCCTACACTGTTTTGGCATTTGTTTTTGTCTGTTATAATACCGTTTATTCCGTCAGAATCTTTTATAATCTCTTTTACCATAAAAGTTTCTTTTAATTCTTCTTCACATTTTTCCATATTTTCATGAAGAATCTTTATATTACAGTTAATCCATAGTGGTGTATTTGTAATGTTTTGACTGTCTTGAGCTATAATAACATTTCTAAAACCTTCATCTATTGTTGAATAAGCTATTTTTAATTGCGATACAAACATCTGATTTTGATAATACTTATTTAATGCATAAAATCCATAACAAACCACAATAACAAAAATAATTATAGGTATTATAATGTCTGCAATTTTACGCCAAATGCTTTTTAGAGTGATATTATTGATATTTTGATATAAATTATTTCCGTTTTTTATAATAGTTTTATTAGAATCTTTTTTTGCCATGCAAAAATTATAAAACTTTTTTGGGGGGTTGTAAAGTTTGATGGCAATATGAAAAGTTTTAAAATGTTTAAACCTAAAAATTTTGCGTTTTAAATTTGTTTATGTTACAATACTGTCAAGGGATAAGACTTAGTGGGAGAAAATTCATGCCAGATACAGAAGCACCAAATACAGAAATAGCACAAGAAAAAATAGAAGTTGTTGAACTTCAAAATAATGATGAGGCGATTGAAACAAAAACTTCTAATTCATATGATGCCAGCAATATCAGAGTTTTGGAAGGATTAGAGGCTGTTAGAATGAGGCCGGGTATGTATATCGGCTCAACTTCTCAAAGAGGCTTGCATCATTGCATATATGAAATTGTTGATAACTCAATAGATGAATCTTTGGCTGGTTTTTGTACTGATATTTATGTGACAGTTAATAAAGATAACAGTATTACGGTTGAAGATAACGGTCGTGGTATTCCTGTGGATATCAAACCTGATTCAGGTAAATCTGCTTTGGAAATCGTTCATACGGTGCTCCACGCAGGCGGTAAATTTGGTGATGGTGGTTATAAAGTATCAGGCGGTTTACATGGTGTTGGCGCATCAGTTGTAAACGCTTTGTCTGAAAAATACAAAGTAGAAGTTTCTCGTGACGGATATGTTTGGCGTCAGGAATATATGCGAGGAGAACCTCTTACTCCTGTTGAAAAAGGCGAACCTACTGATAAAACAGGTACTAAAACTACTTTTTGGCCTGATCCTGAAATTTTTACAGAAACAACTATTATTGATAAAGATGTTATTTCAAGCAGATTGAGAGAAATGGCATTTTTAAACAAAGGTTTAAGAATAGTATTTATTGATGGTGCTACAGGTCAAGAACAAGAGTTTCACTACGTTGGCGGTATCGGAAGTTATGTTGAATTTTTAAACGAAAATAGAACTGTATTACATGAAAAACCGATTTATATTGACAAAGTTGTTGATGGTATGCAAATCGAAGTTGCTATGCAATACACAGATGCATATTCAGAAAGTGTATTGTCATTTGCCAATAACATTAACACTCATTCAGGCGGAACTCACTTGACAGGTTTTAGAAACTCTTTGACTCGTGTTTTCAATGATTATGCAAGAAAAAATAATATATTGAAAGACTCTGATCAAAACTTGTCGGGTGAAGATGTTAGAGAAGGTTTGACAGCTATCGTATCTGTTAAGATTCCTAATCCTGAATTTGAGGGTCAGACAAAAGAAAAATTAGGTAATGCAGAAGCGATGACTGCTACTCAAGATGCTGTTCGAGACAAATTGCAAGAGTGGTTAGAATTTAATCCAAAAATTGCAAAAATTATAATAGAAAAAACATTGCAGGCACAAAGGGCTCGTGAGGCTGCACGAAAGGCTAGAGAATTGACAAGAAGAAAATCAGTTCTTGAAAATTCAACTCTCCCAGGTAAACTTGCTGATTGTTCAAACAGAGAGCCTGAAAAATGTGAAATTTACATAGTTGAGGGTGATTCTGCAGGCGGTTCTGCAAAACAGGGCAGAAACAGAATGTTTCAAGCTATTTTGCCATTGAGAGGCAAAATTCTTAACGTAGAAAAAGCAAGATTAGACAGAATATACGGCAACAACGAAATTCAATCTATGGTTCAGGCTTTTGGTATTAATATCAGTCGTAACCCTGAAGAAATCAATCTTGAAAAACTACGTTATCACAAAATTATTATTATGACAGATGCGGATGTCGACGGTGCGCATATCAGAACGTTGCTATTGACGTTCTTCTTCAGATATGCAAGACCTTTGATTGAAAACGGACACGTATATATTGCACAGCCACCTCTGTTTAAGATTACTTCAGGTAAAAATAATATTGAGTATCTTTACGATGAACACGCCCTTGATAAAATGTTAAAAGAACGTGGTATTAAAAACTTGAGTTTATCAGACAAGACAAAATCAAGAACAAAATCAGGTGATGATTTGCTTGAACTAATTAAAAATATGTCAGCATTCTACAATTCATACAACAACCCGATATTGAATTTATATCCTGCAGTAGTATTAAGAGGTTTGGTTCGTTCAAATATTACACCTGAAGATTTTGAAGATCAAACAAAAATGACAGAAATTATAGATTATTTGAATCATTATTTGCAAGATCACGCAAAAAATTACAATATTTCAGAGGCTTCAAGCTATGTTTGTTCTTTAAAATACAGCCCTGAGGTTTCAAGATATGCTATTCAATTGAATTTGAATGCGGAAGAACATGTAATGATTACTCAAAATATTATTAAGAGTTCTGAGTACAAACGCTTGAAAGCCGCATATCCTTTGATTAGAGAATATTTGATTGAAGAAGAAGACAGCTTAATTTTAGAAACTGATACAGAACAATATGAGATTAATTCATTTGAAAAGCTTCAAAAAATTATTGATGACAGAGGTCAAAAAGGCATTACAATCCAGCGTTTCAAAGGTTTGGGTGAAATGATGCCTCAACAGTTGTGGGAAACTACAATGGATCCTGCAACAAGAACATTATTGAAAGTAAATCTTGAAGATGCAATGCTTTGCGATCAATTGTTCGATATTTTGATGGGTGATAAGGTTGATCCAAGACGTAATTTTATCGAAACCAACGCAGTATATGCAACAAATATTGATACATAGTTAATATATTAGACATTGCATAACAATAAAGAAGTATGGCAGGATAGTTTCCTGCCTTCTTTGTTGGAGCACCGAGACCTGCATACTGTCATTACGAGCAAACGAAGTTTGTGTAGTAGTCCAATTAATAGATTGTCATTACGAGGAGTATTGGGACAATACGACGTAGTAATCTCATCACTATTTAATATAATGGGATTGCGACGCTACACTGCGTTCCGCTCGCAATGACAAAGTAAATTTATAATTCTATAGCACCTTGTCTGAAGATTTTTAATTCGTTGTTCAGAACTCCGACAACTGTCGATTCAAGACCTTTGCATTTATGCTCGTAGTCAGGAACTATAATATCTGCTAAACCTGACATATTTTCCAGCGCCTGCTCATAAGTTTTTGCAGACGGTTGGTGAGAAAGGTTTGCGCTTGTGGTTGCAAGAACATGTCCTGTTGCAATTTCGCAAATTTCTTTGAATACTTGATTGTCAGGAACTCTTATTCCGACTGTCGGCATATTTGATGTTATGTAGTCAGGAGTTTTGTCGGATTTTTCTGTAACTATTGTTAGCGCTCCGGGGAAATGCTTTTTAATTAGTTGGCAACCTATTTTGGGGATGGGTTTTACATACTCCAAAAGGTTATAAACCTCATTAGACATCAAAATAAGGGGTTTTTGAGCTTCACGTTTTTTGATTTCATAGATTTTTTTAACGGCTTTTTCTGAGTTTGGCAAACAACCTAAACCCCAAACGGTATCTGTAACGTACGCTATTACCCCGTCATTGTCCAAAATATTTTTTATTTCCTCAGAATTTTGAATTATCATAGTTTTGCTTTTACCCTTTCAAATAATTCCCTTGCATATTCCATTTTGAATAATAAATTCAAACCGGTATAAACAAATATACAAATCAGAGAAACTGCTGCAATTGCGATTAAGTCGCTTATTCGTTGTGTGAATGTAAAATATCTGCTTAAAACAACTACAGATAATACAGCCAAGCCATAAGTTATCACACCTGCAATGCTCATCTTAAACAAGTTTTTGAACAAGCTTTTGTAATCCATTTTTATTTTTTTGTTGATAAAGTAACCCAAAACGCAAGCGTTGAACAGGGTTACAAACGAGGTGGAAAGTGTAATTCCGCCGATACCCAAATGTAGTTGTTTTATAAATACAACGTTTAAAATATATTTTAACAAAATTGATGAAAAAGCTACAATAAACGGAGTTTTTGAATCGTTGAATGCGTAATACACTCTGGTGATTGAATCTCTGAAAACATAAGGGATAATTGAAACAGACAAGAACCACAATGCCTCTGTTACCATAAATGTAGCGTACCCGTCAAACTCACCGCGTTCGAAAATTAGTCTGACAGCAGGCATACCGACTGCTAAAATTCCTATGATAATAGGTATTGCGGCAAAGAAAAGAACTCCGACACCTTTGTTAAAATAATTTTTTATACCTTCATAATCCTTGTCTGCAACTAATCTTGAAAAAATCGGGAACAAAGGAACTAAAAACGCAGTAACTAATATTCCGACAGGAAATTGGAACACTCTGTTTGCATATCCGATTGCAGTCCAAGCACCGTCTGAAATGTATGATGTAAAAAACATATCAACATATATATGGATTTGACCTACTGTTGAACTTAAAATTGCAGGAAAAAGTAACTCCATAATGGATTTGAAATTCGGGTTATTTGCGAACTGAAAATTAGGTTTGTACAAAAATCCGATTTTTCTAACATTTGGATATTGGATTAAAAACTGTAAAATAGCACCGATTGTTGTTGCCCAAGCAAGCGCATAACCTTTCTGATCGTTTGGTGCTGCAATCACAATTCCTGCGATTATAGCTACACTCATAATTATCGGGGACAAATTAGGCAGCATAAATTGCTTATATATAATCAAAATGCCATAATATATTCCGACAATTCCCCCGATAACAAGTAACGGTGTCATAATTTGCAAATGCTGTGCGGAAAGATTAACCATCTCATATGAACCGCCGGAAATTATGAGTCCCATAATCGGTTTGGCAAACACAAACATCAAAACTGATAACAGTAAAAAGAAAACTGTTGTACCGGTCATAAATGTAGAATATAATTTGTTTACATCTTCTTGCGGTTTTTTGTTTAAATCAGGAATAAGTTTTGAAAATATTGCAACCGTTGCGCTGTGAAAAGGCCCTCCGACTCCGCCTAAAAGTATTAAGGATAGTGAAGGTATCTGATATGCGTAATAGTATGCATCAGAAACTAAAGAAGCACCATAATAGTTTGCGATAATTATATCTCTTATAAAACCTATAAGTTTGCTGATTATAGTTACTGCTGCAATTATCCAAGCAGCATGTAAAACTGATGTTGTACTATTATTTTTACCAGATATACTCGTCGTCATTCTTTTCTACCAATTCTACATACAATCTTATGCCTTTATTAACAGAACTGCCGAACAGTTCGGGAGCTGAAAATACAATAGTATTTCTTCCTTTGTGGATATAATTTGATATATCGATTTCTGCGTATCTTTTGTGTCCAAACATTTCTTTTGGAAGTTCAAACATTTTTTCATGTCCGTTTATATCTGCTTTAAGATTGTTTACGCCATACTTATTATCTATAACAATTTTTGCATATTTTCTGGGAGCATAAAATTTTTGTTCAACTGAAGTTTGAGAAATATCATTAGAAATTATAACAGGTTTTGTAGCCAAAGTTATACCTGTATAGTAGTGCTGCAAAATGTTATCAAACGGTTTGTGAAGCTCGTTGCCCATGAAACCTGCGCCAAATTGGCTCATTCCGACACCATGTCCAAATCCGCCACCGTATGCTTTTATTAGTATAAGATTGCCGTTATCGTCAGTAATATTTTCAAACACAACATTTGCGCTGGGTAGTGCTTTCCCATTTTTTGTGAGTAAACGTCTTATAACAAGTTCTTTTTGAATTTTGTATGTTTTGTTTGAAGTTACAATTTCCATTTCGATAATTTTGCCGGAATTTCCACGTTTGTTTACTCGAACTTCTTTTATATCTCCAACTTGTTCTCCTTTGTAGAAAGTCGGTTTTATAAAGCCTGTAGCCGATTGAGCAGGCAGTGTTGTTTGAATTGAATTTTTAAATTCTTCGGGAGTCCATTCTCTTTCCCACCTATAATAAGGTGAGCGAATATCGTATGCATCCGGTTTAGATTTGTAATATCGAGATGCAGCTTCTTCAGTATTTAAGGGTTCTTGTCCTATGATATCCGGCTGAGCTTTAAGATATGGTTTTTCTTTTGATGGGAATTCTTTTGTTTTTGGATCTGAAAACGCATTTGAATAGTTTTCGGTGTATCCGCCTGCGGTTGAAGAATATTGAGCCAAAATTAAATCCCAACCGTAGAGTGCGACTATTCCTTCTGTTTCTTTGACAGCTTGTGTCGCAAGCGGTTTTTCCGTATTTGCACCGAAATACACTTGACTTGCCACTGAATCTACAACGTCATAGTTTGGTGATGCTTTTGTTCTTGGTGAAAGCACATAATTTCTTGCGGCAACGCTTTGTGCTTTTAGTGCTTCAAGTCCGAATGTAACAGGCATTTCATTAGGTACAACGCCTTTTAAATATTCTTCAACTTCTACCATATTAACTATGTTAAAAGTATTGTTGCTGTTTTTTATTAATTCAAAAGCGCCATGATAGAGTGCTTGTTTGCCGGCTCTTTTTAATCCGACTATTCCTAACAGACCATAGTTGCTTGTTATTTGAATAGGTCCGACAATTTTTTCAGGCTCGTTGCTTTCCGGAGTATATATGTTAAAAACTCCGTCTTTAATTGCGATTCTAATATTTACATTTGCTCCGTAATTTCCTATGAGCATTTTGTTGTCGTAAATTTGGGTGTCACCTGTTCCGAATATCGTTATGTCATTGTATTGATAAGTTCCGAAATTCGTCGTACCGATTCCGACCCTAACAACTTCTGACGAAGGTTTGTTAATATTTTTCACAGCTTCTTGAGCTGCAAGCAGTGTTGTCTGAGGAATAGCAGGCATGTATTGTGCATTTGTGCATATCCCTGTAATTATTACCAAAATTATTGATAGTATTAATTTTTTCATAGAATTATTATATGACAAATACGACAAATTTAATTAATTTGTTGTATATAAAAAATAATAATGATTAAATAAATCCCGACCTTTGACGGAGTGAACAATCAAATGTTTGTGACGCATTTACAGAGCGGAATTTGTTTGAGCGGTAAAGTTTATACAAAATATATGAGATTGCGATGCTACGCTCGCAATGACAAAAATATAGCGAGTTATTCCGCTTTGGGTGGAACATTAGATTTGATGAGAACGCAGGAACAGGTCGAATGTTCTTTGGGTACTTTCTTACAAATAAGAAAGTATCTGCAGGGGTGCAGGGGCGGCATAAGCCCCGCAATACAAACCCACCCCAAAATCAAAGATTTTGACCCTCCCCTTAAAGGGAGGGTATTTTGCAACAAATTTATAAATTTGTTGCATTTGTTGTTTGTTAACAAATGTAACAAATTCTCCCTTGATTTTTAAAGTTATAGCTTAAAAATACCGTAACACTACATGAACGTTACTGATTTTGAAAGGAAAATCATGGGTTTAGCAGCAGGACAAGCTAGATTATTAACAATAACAGGCAGAAAATCTGACTGTGAATTTGAGTCCATGCGTTTATCTCACCAAAAGATAGCATTGGCAAGGCAACTTGCTGACCTTTCAAATGAATATCAAAATTCATTAAATCAGACTAAATTAATTTACGATTACTATGGTACAGGCGATACATCAACACCTTTATCTTACAACATATTGATGCAACCATCTGCATTGAATAATTATATGCCGACTACATTGACGGATTCAATGGGCAGAGTATGTTTGAACAGCAAACTTGCGAGTGTTGCATTTGCTGCAGGTATTCCGCAAGAAGGTCTTGGTACATTGCCGTCAGAGGTTATGAGAAATAACTTTATTATGGCTCTTGCTGACGTTGGTCTTATTACTCAGAATTTGGCTAATACAATAACATCATTACCATATAACCAACAAGCAGGTTTTGGTGGTGGTGAAGTTGTAATTACCCAGTTGAAAGAAGTTTCATACAGTGATTTGCTTACTGATTATTTTAGCAATGTCGGTATGGAAGATGTTTTTACACAATTTCTTGGAAACGGTAAAGAATACGGTTGGAGCGGTGAAGGTTTCACTAACCTAAATAATCAACAATATGCCATATCAGATAGAGCTAATATTAAGTTAGAACTTCATAATATGAGCAATAGTAATGAGAAGAGATTAGATAATGCATCTGACATTCCAACACTTGATAAGTTGTTGAATGGAAATGGTGAAGAACACTACGTTTTATGGGCATCAGGGCACGATGGTGCTCATAAATGGGAAGCTTACCATAACATGTTGGCTGATTATGATGGTATATGGGCACCAATGATTGATAAGATTACGGAGGTTTTGGATAACGGAACTGTAGCTGCTCAAAAAGCAATTGAATTCGCTGTAAAACAATTTAAAGATCATGTTTTAGGCGGTCAGTGCGATCCTAATATTGAGTGTAACCAAATTAGTACATTTGAGCAATTGCAAAAAGCTGGCTATGTATCAGGTCACAGAAAGAAAAGCCAAGGTAAAATTAACAGTTGGGAAAATGGAAATCTTAGAACAAAGAATGGTATTTCCATTGAAGGTAACAGCGGCGGTAAGTATAATACGGCAGCCGGTGTTGATATAACTAACTGTTTGCAACAATTTATGACATACTTTGTAATGCTATATAAAGGTATTGAAAATAACACATTACCTGACGGTACGCAAAAATATGTTGTAGGTGATTGTACAACTGAAAAGAGTATTAACAGATTAATCCAAGAAGATGAAATATTAGAATTGGCAAATGGTTCTGAAGTATCAAGTAATGACCTTGGACAAGCAACATTCTATGATGCCTTATTTAACCAAATTTGCCATAACGGTTGGACCGAAAACAACAAAATCAATGATAATGAATATTTACAAAAAATGCTTCAAACAGGTATGTTATACGTCTCAAGATTGAAAGATGACGGTTATTATTATCAGGGTGATTATGCAACCGATACCTATATAAAAGAAATTCCTGACGAAACATTGATTGCAAATGCTGAAGCAAAGTATCAAACAGAAAAGGCAAAACTTAATGCAAAAGAAGAAACTCTAGATATGAAGATGAAAAATCTTGATACAGAAATTTCTGCATTAACAACAGAATATGATACGGTAAAGAATACGATTTCCAAACAGATTGAAAAATCATTTAAGAGATATAATGCATAAAGTAACGTTTCCCTCAGCAATGAGGGATTTTTATTAAAAGATGTTATTTAGAACTTATTTTAATTATTTTTATATAAAAGGGGGTTAACTGCTGACTTGCAGCGCTCTTAAAACTATTTACCAATCTTCAGAACCGTATTTTTTATACATATCAATATTACGCTGCAGCTTTTGTTCAACGAGTTCTATTTTTGCAATGGTATCTTTATCATGGGTCTTTTGCTTTAGTAATTTTAATTCTATTAATTCTTCTTTTTCTTTCCTAACCTTTTGTTTTATTTCTTCTCTTTTCCAAAAAAGCCAACCTTCAAAACCGCATTCCGGCGGTACTATAGCCCAAGGAGTAGACGGGAAATGGTTACACAAAACAGGTCTGTTTTCATAATTTCCACACAAGTTGTCTTCTCTTATAAACCGACAATGATAAAATTTTAGGTTTTCATTATACTTTCCGTCCTGTTTATGCAATCTTATGACATTATCAACCGCTGCCGCATCAATTTTTCGAGCATCTTCAATACTTTCATAAGGCTCAAACAATTTTAAAAAATCTTTAGCCCCCTCATGACCCTCAGATGCAAGTTTTTGAATTTCCTCATAAGTTTGCGGTATAGTTACAAAACGACAACATTTGCCACACATTTTACAAAGAGATTGAGGACGCTTATCCAAATAACTTTCTTCATAGCTTGTCATAAATAAATTATATAATTCTTTTATTTTTATAAAAAATTATTTAACATTTCTTAAAATTAAGGCAATAATTTAAACAAAAAATACTTTATTTAAGTAAGTAGTAGTAAAAGGTAGTTTTAGATGCAAAATTCTGTAGGACAACAAAACATTTCGCAAGCAGTTCCTAATATTCAATATCAAACTGCACCATCTCAGCCAGCTGTTCAATGTCAACCTCAGGCTTGTCAAGCTGTACAAGCACAATATCCACAGTCGCAATATGCATCACCACAAGCTCAAAATGTTTCGGTTCCAAATTATTCAGGTGTAAATATTCAAATTTTTAATCCGTCTGTCACCCCTCCAGGTGCAACAGCTCCGGTTTATAACGTAAATGCCCCAAATTACGGAACAAATCCTGCAAATGGTTGTTATCCGTCGGGATACTACACAAACAATTGGGGACAAAACGGAAATACTGCAAACTCAAGCAATACAGAAAAAACAACCACAACTAACAAAAAAACAGAAAAACGTGAAGTCGTTCAATTGACAGATGAATATATCAAAAACCTCGAAAATTATTTAAACAGTCAAGATAAAGAAATTCGTATGATGGGCGCAAAAGAAGTTGTGGCACGTCTTGATGAAGATCATAAAAGAAAAGATGACAAAGCTCTCAATGCTTTGATTAATAAGATGCTTCAAGATCCGTACACTCCAATAAGGGTATTGGCTATGAGTGCATTGAATTCCAGAATTGTAACAGGTGATGAATTTACTGTCAATGTTTTGAAACAAATGCAAAATTCAAAATCAGGTTACGGGCAAGACGCACTCCAAGCAAGCGAAATTCTGTTAAAAATGTCAGGACAAAAAGTAGAAAAAGAATTTGAAGTAAAAAATTCTGAGAAAAAAACCGAAACAAAATCAGAAAACCAAACACAAACTCAACAATAAAAGGTAAATTATGAGTATCGGAAAAATATTTAGCAAACCTAATATAACAAAATATTTGACCAGAGGCACAGGTATAGTTGCACTAGGGCTCGTTGCTTACGATGCACATATTATAGGAAGACTTCAGGCAGATAGTTATTCAAAACAAAAAGACGCAGATGCCTGTATGGGAACATACAGCAATACTCAATATTTATCGAGCCCAAGCACAACAACTTCTGACATGAAAAAAGTTGTACACAAATGGGAAATGGATTGTAATTTTAGACATTTTGTAAATTCCGGAATTGGATATTTCAAAGGTGTCGGACAAATGCTGATAAACGAAATTGTTCCATTTACACTTGGCCTAGGCGCTTGCTTCGGTAAAGGGTTATGGGGCAAAGCTTCTGCCATCGGTCTGGGTGTTTACGCAGGTATAAAATTCTTTAAAGATATTCTTGGTTTTGGGCATTATAATGATTTAAACAGAAAATATTAATCCGCTTTTTATTATAATTTGAGTAAGTATTTCTAATGATTTTACCCGATATTACAAAAGTTTTTCGGGATTGTTCCGATTAAATTATCGGAGGTTGTTATGGCTAGAATTATTGAAAATGAAAGACGGATTATAAAATTATCTGTGGACGATGTATTAAATATAGTAAGGGAATACCAAACTATTTGCAAAAACTCTTGTTGTTACGAACACACAAGAGAATTATTGAATAATTCTAATTTTTATATTCCTGAAGATATTTAGCCCAATCGGGGTTTGGAAGCTTTTAATTTTGTTTTATGCTAATATAAAATGAAAGGAAAAGACTATGAAAAAAAATCTTATTGTTGTATTAGCAATATTTATTATTCCACTGGTTACCTATGCGATGTTAACAATATCCAACATTCCTACAACAGCACAGGCTAACAAAGAAAATAAACCTCAGGTTGTGAAATTTACATCGCAAATGTGCTTGGATTGTCAAACGATGAACAATATATTTAAAGAAATTTTTCCAAAGTACAAAGATGATATTATATTAACCGAAATTCAGGTACAAGAGAGAAACGATTACAATCAATCTATGATTGACAAATATAATGTAACACTTGTTCCCACAATTATCCTTTTGGATTCAAATGGCAAACAAATTAAAAGAATTGAGGGTGCTATTCCGTCTTCAGAAATGGATAAGTGCTTGAAAGGTTTGAAATAATGGAAAATTTTGCAATATTATTTTCACAACAAAGCAGTTTGGTTGTTTTATTTGCAGTATCATTTTTGGGAGGATTGGTAGCTTCAATATCGCCTTGCTCCTTATCAATGCTTCCGTTAATAGTCGGATATGTTGGCGGATATTCTCAAAATACTCCTTTTAAAACATTCATACAGATGTTATTTTTTATACTCGGCACTGCAGTTGTTTTTTCAGTTATAGGCGTTATTTGCGCATTAACCGGGAAAGTTTTTATAACATTTGCTGGAGGTTATTTCGGTATAATTTTAGCATCATTAATATTGGTAATGGGTTTGAAGCTTATCGGAATATTAGATTTTGACATGCCTGTAATAATAAAACAAATACCACAAAACAACGGGACAAACATGTACTTGTATCCGTTTATATTAGGTATTATTTTTGCTTTTGCGGGCTCTCCATGTTCAACACCAATTTTAGCCGGCATAATGGCATTTGCATCTTTATCCGCAAGCATTACTCAATCTTTAATTATGCTATTTCTATTTTCTCTTGGACAAGGAATAATATTTATTTTTGCGGGAGTAGTTGTTTCTAAGTTAAAGAATGCAGGCTGGTTTTATCGTTTTTCTGGTATATTATTAAAAATCTCGGGTTTATTACTTATATTTGCATCAATATATATTTTTTATAAGATTTTTACTCCGCTTATTGTAAAATAAATAATCATGCGCTAAAATACATGAGTAGATTAGGGACTGATTATTGGAGAGATACATGAAAACATTTGAAGGTCAATTAGTAGCGGGAAACGAAAAATATTGTATTATTTTATCCAGATTTAATGATTTTATCGGTGCAAAATTATTATCCGGCGCTATAGATGAATTAAAGCGTCACGGAGTTTCTGATGATAATATTGATGTAGTCAGGGTTCCGGGTGCTTTTGAAATTCCTTTAACGGCTCAGAAATTTGCCGCAACAGGTAAATATAATGCGATAATTACATTAGGAGCTGTAATAAAAGGAGCTACTGCGCATTTTGACTATGTCAGCGCTGAAGTTTCAAAAGGTGTAGCGCAAGTTAGTCTGCAAACAGGTGTTCCCGTTATATTTGGAGTTTTAACAACTGATAATATTGAGCAAGCTATTGAAAGAGCCGGAACAAAAGCTGGTAATAAAGGCTCTGATGCTGCAAAATCAGCAATCGAAATGGCAAATTTGTATAAAAATATGGGAAATTTATAGTATTTGTCATTCTGAGGCGATAGTTTATGAGATTCTTCGCTACGCTCAGAATGATATAAAGCCGGAGAATCTCATAAACAGTAAGGAGTCTATATGGCAGAAGTAATTACAGAGTACAGAAATGAGAATACTAAAGACATTGATATTCTTTCAACTGTCGAAATGGTCAGAAAAATGAATGAAGAAGACAGACTTGTTGCGCTTGCTGTCAGCGAAGAAATAGAACATATTGCGTCAGCTATTGATATTATTTCTAAACAATTTTTGAAAGGTGGAAAACTGTTCTATTTTGGTGCCGGTACATCTGGTAGATTAGGAATATTAGATGCTTCTGAATGTCCTCCAACATTTAGTGTTCCGTCTGATATGGTTCAAGGAATTATTGCCGGTGGGGATAGCGCATTTCGTTCTGCCGTCGAAGGGGCAGAAGATAATTTTGATTTTGGTTACAATGATGCAAAAATTCTTACAGAAAATGATGTTGCTGTCGTAATTTCTGCAAGCGGAAATCCTAAGTATTTGCTTGGTGTTTTGGCTAAAGCTGATGAAATTAACTGCAAAACAATCGCTGTAACATGTAATTCAAATGGCAGAGTTGCAGAAGAAGCAGGATTAGTAATTTGTGCAGAGGTGGGCCCTGAGGTAATTGCCGGTTCTTCAAGATTGAAAGCCGGAACCGCACAAAAAATGATTTTGAATATGTTGACTACAGGATCTATGATAAAGATTGGTAAAACCTATGAAAACTTTATGATAGATTTGAAAGCAACTAACGAAAAATTAAAAGACAGAGCTATTAGAATTGTTGCTCAAATTGCACAAGTATCACATAGTGAAGCTCTTGCGGCATTATTAAAATGCAATTGGGAAATTAAAACAGCTATAGTTTCTATAGTTATGAAATATGATGTAGAGCAGGCAAGATTAGAACTTAAAAAACATGGCGGAGTATTAAGAAAATTATTGCCTACACATGAGGAGATAAAATGAAATTAACTGTATTGGGTGCCGGATGTTGGGGACTTACCCTTGCATGGCTTTTAACAAATAATTTTGATCAAGTTACAGTTTGGGGTAGAGAACAAGATATTAGTGATGATTTAAGGTTGAATAAGCATACCTCAAAACCACTTGAGGTTCAATTAGATTCAAAAGTTGAAATATCTTCAGATTTAAAATCTGCAATATCAGACGCAGATATTATATTGTCTGTTATTGCAACATCCGGAACAAGAGATGTTTGTGAGAACTTAAAAAAAGCAGGAATTAAACCTGAACAAATTCTTGTAAATGCTTCAAAAGGTATTGAATTACCATCATTGATGAGAATGTCAGAAGTAATAAAAGATGTATTACCAGAACAAAAACTTGTTGTATTATCCGGTCCTACTCTTGCAAAAGAAGTTCTTGCAGGATTACCGACAGCTGCTTGTGTTGCTTGTGAAGATATTAAAACTGCAGAGTATGTTCAAAAAGCTATGAATGTTCCAAACAAATTCAGATTATACACAAATACAGATGTTATAGGAGTTGAATTAGGCGGTTCTTTAAAGAACGTAATTGCAATTGCATCAGGTTTTGCTCATACAATGGGGCTTGGGGATAATTGTTCGGGTTCTCTTTTGACAAGGGGGATGGCAGAAATTGTTAGAGTAAGTATAAATCTTGGAGCAAATCCTTCAACACTGTACGGTTTGTCAGGTATGGGTGATTTGATTGCTACTTGTTCAAGCCCAATGTCAAGAAATTATACAGTTGGTTCTATGTTGGCTAAAGGGAAGAAAATTGATGATATTCTGGCTGAACTTGGTTCTGTTGCGGAAGGTGTAAAAACTTCCAAAGCTATATGTGAACTTGCTAAAAAACTTGATATTGAGGTTCCCGTTTCTAATGCTATATATGAAGCTGTTTATACTGACATAACTCCACAGGCATTACTTGAAAAATTAATGAACAGAAAGCTTAAAGAAGAAGAAAGATACGTATAATGAAATATGCTGTTGAATATATAAAAAACACATTTAACCCTCTTGAGGTACCTGAAACTCTGAATATTGAAAATGGCCAAATGGTCTTAGCTAGAACACCTAAAGGCGAAGAAGCATTGAAAGCTATTCTTGTAAATTCTAATATTTCAGAAAGATGGAAGAATTCAAAATCAACTCCTGAGGCTTTCTCTGTAATTAGGGTATTATCTCAAAGAGATTTGCAAACATTAGAAGAAATAAAAAAAGAAGAAGTTGAATCTTTCTTTAAATGTAAAGCATTAATTGAACAACACAAACTTGTTATGAATCTTGTTCAATGCAGAATAACTTTTGACAGACGCAAGATAACATTTTACTATACAGCTCCGGAAAGAGTAGATTTTAGAGCTTTATTGAAAGATTTGACCCAAGTTTTTACCAGAGTGAGAATTGACCTGAGACACATTGGTGTTAGAGATGAAACTTCCATTATGGAAGGCTGCGGAGTATGCGGACGACCATTTTGTTGTTCAAGTTTTTTGAGAAAATTTGCAACAATAAATGTCAAATTAGCAAAAGATCAAGGAATGCCAATTGCACCAGGAAAAATTTCAGGTACTTGTGGGCGTTTATTGTGTTGTCTAACGTATGAATATTCAAATTATATTGATGCTGCTAAAGGTATGCCTCCTATAGGTTCATCTGTTATGACACCTGATGGATTAGGTAAGGTTTGTTACTTGCAATTCTTAAGTGGAAAAGTTGCCGTTAAAACAGAAGACGGAAAAACTAAAGAATTTTCTAAAACTGATATTGAAATGGTTGATGCAGATGTAAACGTAGAGATAGATATACCTGTAATAAATACATATACAGATGAAAACGACAACATAGATATTAAACAACTTGAAGATGATAAAAACAGCTCAACAGGAAATGTTTAATGCTAATTATGATTCATACCCTTGTTAATAATATCAAGCAATTCTGATTGAGATTTTTTAACATAAACAAAATACAATTCATCGCTATCTAATGTGACGTTAAACTTATGACAATCCCATCTGTCACTTTTTTGCGGTTCAACTTTGGACACATGTTCTTCAGTCGCTAAGGACCGTAAGTCAGATAACGAAATCGTTTTTTTGTCAAGTAATCTGTATAACTTATCATAACTTCCCATATACTACAATTATAACATATTGTATCAATTTTCTCAAGTGTTTAGTAATTTTTTAAATTATAAGTTCAAACTGTACATAAACAATTCTGCAACCTTTTTATTATATTCTCTACCGTCATCTTTAGCAAACAGATTTTCCCAATGACTCTCTAAACTTCCGTCAATTGAATAAGAAGGATTTGACATCATTAAATGATGCGTATTAGTATCATACCTAAGCGGAAACAAATCTTCCATCTGCATAAAACTTGCAAGTTTATCACTTGGATATTCATAAGCAAAAAGAGAATTATTTATTCTGCGTAAACGTTCCTCGTAAGTTCTGCCGCCCGTATCGTTATCGTTTGAAACTTCTACTCCCGGAGCATAACTTTTTGAATATTTGTAATTTATAGCAACATCTTTGACTGTATGAAAATCATTTGGTTCTATAAAACCTGTACCTGTTGACAATCCTAGATTTTCATACCTTTCATAATCTCCGGAACTTTTTTCCCCTACAAAACTCAAATGGGTATTTCCTGTTCGGAGTCTGATTTCGTGGATTATATACTGCATCTGTTCATAAGACGGAAGTGCTCCGACACCGGTATAATTACCCATATCGTATCCGCCAATATGTTTGGCGGAATCAATAAAAATAGCTTCAAAACCGGAATTTATCAATTCTACATGAGAATTGATAAACAATTCAAAATGTTCATTATTACTCCAATCAAATGTAACGTCACTACCATCGGGCTGAACAACTTTTATCTGATCAGCAGAAATGACTGTCCTAAATCCGGTTTTTAAACCATGAAAGTTTGCAAGCTTATTAAATGCTTCAAACTGCTCAATTGCAGTAATTTTATCTAAAATACTGTAATTAATTATATTTTTGCTATACCCACCATTTAACTTTATTCCGTATATTGAATTTTCTTCTTCTGCAGGCTTATTATAACTGTCACCATATATATTAGGAAATATTTGAGATAAAATTATACAATTTGCCCAACTTTTTGCACTTGGCGGGATAGCAGGCAGTAATTTCATAGTACTTAGCAATCCGTTCTTGCACTCATTATTGTACATTTCTGCAATTGCTCTATTATTTATCTCGATATAATTTGCATTTGTACCCCACTTGTCTCCATAATCAGGAGATTCAATATTATCAGGAAATGTAACATAAAAATTTCCATCCTGATTTAAAGTCATTAGAGATTCAATAATTTCTTTCAAACTTCTTTTTAAAAGTTCAGATGGCACAATACCGGCAACCCATTTTTTCATGCCGGAAGCAAATTGATGTTCTTTGGTCCATTCGTCAGGTTTTAAATTTACATCAAACCCTAAAATTTCTAATAATTTATTAACAGTATTCATACGCACATTGTATAAATCAAAGCCATAAATTAAATCAGCCAATAGAATAAAAACAAAAATGCCGAATGGGGGGACTGTCTTGGATTTGCTCCTTGCTCGGAAAGTTTAACTTCTGCAACTTTATTGCAGTTCGCTCAATTCCCTCGCTATCCGGACTAACTTCATTTCTGGCATCCGTAAATATTTTATACTTAGTATAATGGTGTCGGGGAAGGGACTTGAACCCTCAAAGATTTCTCCACATGAACCTGAATCATGCGTGTTTACCATTTCACCACCCCGACGTGTTAATTTTATTTAATTTTCTTAAAAAATTCATCCGATATCAATTGGGAATATTTGCTTTTTTCATTAACAGAAACCAACAATCTTTGTCCGCCATCTGCTGAATCTGCAACAGAAACAATGCCACCTACATCACCAATCGGCAATTTCTTTACTTTTGCTTCAAATTTTACATAAGGCACTTCTTGTCCGTAAGAATACATAACACCATGTTTTGTCACATTAATATCATCAACAGATATTGCTTGATATTTCACTTTTTTCAATGCTTCTTGTAACTTATCTTCAATTTTATCAGATCTTATATCTGATTTAGTCAAAATAGCCTTATCCTTTGGATCAACAACAAACATCTTCTGCCCTGATGCCTTATGTTCAGCTACAACCGCATTATAGCCCATTATACCAGCGGCCTTTTCAATTTCAAATTCATCATTTATTTTTGAAAAATCACCGACTTTTTTAGCTCTTTCCATCATTACATCTTGTGAAGGATTAAACCAATTTCCAATCAAACCGCCGATTAAATCCTTACCGCCTAATGATAAAAATCCTACCACAGCCAATGTTAATACCACTGCTCGTATTACGTTTTTTAAACATCCCATATTGAAATCCTTATCATGTTATAATATCATTATAACTATGACAAAGGCAGAAATCAATCTTATAAATTCAGCAGATGTTAAAGTTGAAGATTTAACTCCGGCTATGGGAGAGTATCTGAAAATTAAGCATGAAAATCCTGATAAAATTCTCTTATACAGAATGGGAGATTTTTATGAAACTTTTTTTGAAGATGCTGTTACAATGTCAAAAGTGCTTGAACTAACTCTAACAGGGCGCGAACAAGGAAATTTTGGCAGAATACCTCTTGCAGGAATCCCAGCAAAGGCTGTAAATACGTACATAGAAAAATTAGTACAAAAGAATTTTAAAGTTGTTATTTGTGATCAATTGGAAGATCCTAAATTTGCAAAGGGACTTGTTAAACGTGGAGTTACAAGAATAATTACATCCGGAACTCTGACAGAAAGTGATTTTCTCAAACAAAACTCTAACAACTATATTTGCGCATTATTTAAAGATGAAAAAAATGATATTTACGGATTTGCATATACAGATATTTCAACAGGAGAATTTAAAGTTACACAAGCACCTTATGAGCTTATTCTTGCCGAATTGATGCGTATTTCTCCGGCTGAAGTTGTTGGGCCGTCTGTAAAAGCAAAAATTATGCCATTCCAAATTGTACCTGACGAAAAATTAGATTTGCCGGAAGAAATTTTGAAAAATTACAATTGCTCAAAAATTCCTGCCGGTGTGTTTGACGAAAATTTTGCAGAAAATAATTTGAATGCTGTATTCCAAAGCAAAAGTTTGGAAAGTTTTGGCTACAGCAGGTATAAAACAGGATTCAGAGCTGCCGGGGCATTGCTTGCATATATTTGGGAGACATTAAAAGATAATGTTCCGAAATTTGACAGAATTGAACCTTATGAGCTTTCTGAATATATGATTCTTGACGGAAGCACAAGAAAAAATCTTGAATTAACTGAAACTTTGAGAGGAAAAGATAAATACGGTTCTCTTTTGTGGGCAATTGACAAAACCCGTACAAATATGGGAGCCAGACTTCTTAAGAATTGGGTTTGTCAGCCGCTAAAAAGAGTTGAAGATATATTAAAACGCCAAAGGTATATTTCTGAACTTGTTGAAAAAGATGATAACAGAATTGAAATTGGTAATATTTTGGAACAAATTTACGATATTCAACGGCTTGCAACCAGAATGTCTAATTCGTCAGCTAGTCCTAAAGATTTTTTAAGCTTAAAATCTTCTTTGTTTATGCTCCCAAATCTTTTAGAAGCTACAAAAAAACTTGAAAATAATCCTCTTACTCAAATAGAAGAATACAGAGATGAAATATCTGAATATGCAGAATTGATTGAGCGAACGATTGCGGATAACCCTCCTAATTTGATTAAAGAAGGTGGAATTATAAAAGAAGGAGTATCCGGAGAATTGGATTATTTAAGAGATTTGTTGACAGGTGGAGAAACTTGGCTAAAAACCTTTGAAGAACAGGAAAAAGAGCGTACAGGAATTAAAACTCTTAAAATCGGTTATAACAAAGTTTTTGGTTACTTTATTGAAATATCAAATTCATATCTTAACCAAATTCCTGAAGGTTATATAAGGAAACAAACTCTTACTAATGGTGAAAGATTTATAACAGAAGAACTAAAAAAACACGAAGATGATGTTCTATCTGCTCGATTTAAATCAACAGAATTGGAGTATAAATTATTCTGCGATTTCAGAGAATATTCAAAAGAATTTGTATCAAAGATTAGAGAAATTGCAGAATGTATTGCCAAATGCGACGTTTACACTGCTCTTGCAGATATTGCCGCAGAGAACAATTATTGCAAGCCTGTAATTGATGATTCTGATGATTTTGTTGTAAAAAACGGTCGTCATGCAGTGCTTGAGAAAATTTTGCCATTAGGTGAATACGTTGCTAATGATTTGGAATTGAAATGTAATTCAAATGACTCAACACAATTTATGATTTTGACAGGACCTAATATGGCTGGCAAATCTACATATATGCGTCAAAACGCATTGATTGCAATATTAGCTCAAATAGGTTCTTGGGTTCCTGCGGATTATGCAAAAATAGGTATAATTGACAAAATATTTACAAGAGTCGGAGCATCTGACGACCTGACTCTCGGACAATCTACATTTATGGTAGAGATGATAGAAACTGCATGCATTTTGAACTCTGCAACAGACAGAAGTTTTATTCTTTTGGATGAAATAGGCAGAGGAACAAGCACCTACGATGGGGTTGCAATAGCGTGGTCTGTTGCTGAATATATAGCGACAAAGATTAAAGCAAGATGTATTTTTGCAACACACTATCATGAACTGAATGTAATGACCAAAACATATCCGCAAATTAAGAATTACAGAATTACAATTACAGAAGAAAACGGAGAAATTGAATTCTTACGCAAAGTTGTTCAAGGTGGAGCAAGCAAAAGCTATGGCATTCAGGTAGCAAAAATGGCAGGATTACCTCAAGCGGTAATAAATCGTTCTAAAGAACTTATGACAAGAATGCAAAAGGACAATTCAAACAACCTCGCAAGCCGGAAAAAACAAACGGATACGCCGACAGCAGAAGTTCCTCAACTGAATTTATTTAATTAATTTGCTGTAATTTTCATTATAAAAATCACCAAATCTATCTTCAAGGATTGCTTGTCGACATTTTTGAGAAAAATCAACAAGGTATTTTATGTTATGGATAGATAAAAGTGTAGCTGCTGTTGCTTCTCCGCAGCGCCACAAATGTCTTATATATGCTCTTGAATGATTTTTGCATGCAAAACAATTGCAACCTTCAACAAGCGGGCCTTTGTCTTCGTGGAATTCTTTGTTTTTGATATTCTTTTTACCGTCAGGAGTGAAGAATGAACCATGTCTTGCGTTACGAGTTGGCAGCACGCAATCAAACATATCAATTCCTCGTTTAATTCCGTCCAAAAGATCTTCAGGAGTTCCGACACCCATTAAATATCTGGGTTTGTTATTAGGAAGCAATGGTGTTGTAAATTCAACAAAGTGATTCATTGTTTCTTTGTCTTCACCAACGCTTAAGCCTCCAATAGCATAACCTACAGCATCGTAAGAAGAAATCACCTTTGCACTTTCTTCTCTCAAATCATCATAAAAAGCCCCTTGCACAATAGGGAAAAGAGCTTGTCTTGGGTTTGTTTTTGCTTTAAAACATCTATCTAACCACCTATGGGTACGTTCCATTGCCTTCTTGGCTGTTTCATAGTCACAAGGATATGGCGCACATTGATCAAATGCCATTATAATATCTGCTCCGATATCCTGCTGAATTTCCATAGAAACTTCAGGGTTAATAAAATGTTTTTTACCATCTTTTGGATCTCTAAATTCAACCCCATCTTCTGCAATTTTGTTCAAATGGCTAAGAGAAAACACTTGAAATCCACCTGAATCGGTCAATACAGGTTTGTGCCAATTCATCCATTCATGGATTCCGCCAAATTGCTTTATTAATTTTGTACCTGCCCTCAAGTACAAATGATAAGAATTTGAAAGCATAATCTGTGCTCCCGTATCCATAATTTGATCACATGTCAGAGTTTTAACGGCAGAATTAGTTCCGACAGGCATAAATATCGGTGTTAAAACTTGTCCGTGCGGAGTTGTTAAAATACCGGCTCTTGCACCTGTTTGACGACAGGTGTGGACAAGTTCATAATTAAAATTTTCGTGTGCATTATCTCGCATATTTTTTTAATTTTATGAGATTCTTCGGTTGTGGGTCATTCTGAGCGTAGCGAAGTATCTCATAACTTTTCAACCTCAAAATGACAATAATAAACATATTTTTGGTAATGTCAAAATCTAGCCTAAATCCGTAATTACGCTTTCAGCCATATTTTCATATTCATCACAGAGTTCACTTTCATCAAAATAGATTGCGATCTCTCTTTCTGCACTTTCTACAGAATCTGAACCATGAACTACGTTATATTCCATAATAAGCGCAAAATCTGCTCTTATTGTTCCAACTTCGGCTTCTGTCGGGTTAGTTTTTCCCATCAAGTGTCTTGCACCTGCAATTACGTTATAACCTTTCCAAACCATAGCAACAATAGGACCGCTTTGGATATATCTAATTAATCTGTCATAGAAAGGTTTACCTTTATGTTCACCATAATGCTTTTCAGCCATTTCGGGGGTAACATCAAGCATTTTTAAACCGATAAGTTTAAACCCTTTATTTTCAAATCTTTTAATAATTTCCCCAACCAAACCTCTTTTTACTCCGTCAGGTTTAACGGCAATAAATGTTCTTTGTTCTTCCATGATTACCTCCGTTTGTTATAATACCATGAAACAGATTTAGTATACAAGTTTTCTAAGATTTCGTAATAAGATTACCCCCATAATAGTACACAGCACCATTGATGCCAAAACAAGTCCGTACCAAAAACCAATAATATTCATTTTATATTTTAAGGCTAATGTGTAACCTACCGGCAAAAATACTATCCAATATGCAACGAAATTAGCAAACAAAACCACACCGGTCTTTTTTAAACCCTTAAATATTCCTGATAATGAAATTTGCAAACCGTCAAATATCTGAAACACTGCTAATATATATATAACAGGAACAGAAATTCTTATCAAATCAACATCAGTTGTAAATATTTTTACGACTTGTTTTGGGAAAATCGCGAAAAACATAGCACAACATGCCATAAATAAAATAGATACAATAATCCCTGTAAATGAATATTTTTTCACATCACTAATATTTTTAGCTCCGTTAGAATATCCAACCTTTATTGCTATAGCGTTTGAAATGGCCAAAGGAACCATAAAAGTTGCATTGGCTAACGTACAAATTATATTTTGAGATGCTGCATATATTCCGGAAATTTTACCGAGTACTACGGCTACGCTGTTGAATGCTATAAATTCTACAAGTATTGAAACAGATACAGGTAATCCAATTTTTAACAGGTCTTTATAATATTTAAAATCTTCATAGTTTGATAGTTTCATTTTTTTAAAACAGTAAATTATGAGAATTATTCCCATAATATATCTGACAATTAAACTCGCAATTGCAAGTCCCAAAGCTCCCATAGATGGGATTACTCCACATCCAAAAACTAAAATTATATTTAATCCTATGTTCAAAATAACAGCTAATCCCGTAATCAAATTTGGAAACATAACAATTTCAAATGCTTGTAAAAATTCTCTTACACAAGCTTGCAGATATGCACCAAATGTTGAAAATGCAATTACAAACATATATTGCTTTATCATAGGAGTCAAAACCGAATCATATTCGAATACATCAATCAAAGGAATAAATAATAAAGTTATAATCATTACTATGAATGCTAAAAACATTGAAAATCTAAGGGTTGGATAAAAATATTTTTCGGCATTTATTTTTTTACCACGATAATTTGAAATTAAAGGGGAAATTCCTGTTAAGATTCCTATACCAAATATTTGAATACAGTTTGTAATAGAAGTTGCAATAGATATTGCTGCAAGAGTATCTGTCGAATGCCTTCCCGCAACCAAAACATCTCCCACGCCAATAAGTATAAAACCTAAATTCCCTGCAATAATAGGTAGTGCAATATTAAAAAGCTCTTTTACATAATGTTTAAATTGGCTAGTCATACTAAATATAATACAATAAAATTACAAATTATTATATTTTACAAATTCATCAAGTTCTTTTTTTATCAATTTTGGTGACGCAGAAAGAGTATTTGAATACTTTAAAGCTTCGTTCATGCTTTTTATATAATCATTATTATTACCAATTGTTTTTTGAATTTGTGCAAGGATATAATACAAATCACCCTCGGTTTGACAGTTATCAACAGCTATTTGAGCAATACTTAAAGCTTTCTCATAATCTTTACATTTTGTTAGAATTTTTGCATATATCTTATACGCATCAACATCTTTTGGGTTGAATTTTAGAGTATTCTCTAAATTAGTAACAGCACTATTTAAATCACCCTCTTCATAAGCAATTGAAGCGAGATTAAAATATGCCCAACTGTAATCCGGAGAAATTTTAAGAACTTTTATAAATTCTTCCCTTGCAGATTCAGACTCTCCTTGTTCTTTTAAGATGTTACCAAGATAGAAATGAGCATATATATCATCAGGGTTTATGTCTAATGTGCGCTGAAAATAATATTTTGCACCGTCAAGCTTTCCTTGTTTTAGAAAACATATACCGCTCGAAAAATATGCATTTGAATCATTGTTATCAAACTCTAAAACTTTATCAAAATACTCTACAGCTTCATCGTATTTTTTTTTATCAGTCAAAACAAGTCCTAAATTATAATAAGCATCAACTTCATTAGGAGCTAATTCAATTGCTTTTTTATAAGCTTTTTCTGCCTTATTCAAATCTTTGAGTTTTTCATATGTTATACCCAAATTGTAAAAAATTGCGCTATCATCTTTAAAAATACTTGATAAATATAAAAATTGCTGCAAAGCTTCTTGAGGAAAGTTATTATCTAATAGTAATACTGCAAATTCTCGTCGTGCCTGAAAATTTGTTTTATCATTTTTTATTACATTTTGGAGTTCTTCTATTTTATCAAGACTTGACATAAGAAAATTATACAAGTTTTGTAAATTAATTGCAAAAATGTAAATAGTTATATAAGATAGAAATATAATAAGGAGATAGAGAATATGAAATTTTTTACAATAATTTTATCATTGATATTATTTGCACAAACAGTAAGTGCAGCACCATTTAATGCAAAAGCAAAAACTAAGAGAATTCCTGCCGGAACAGAATTTGAACTACAACTAACAGCACCTGTTTCTTCACTTGTTTCTCAAGAAGGAACACAATTTAGTGCTATACTTATCACAGATCAGACAGCCGATTCTGATGTAATATTACCAATGGGTTCTTTGGTCAGAGGAACTGTAAGACGTGTTCAAGCACCAAAAAGATTTTCAAAAAGTGCGGTTTTGTATTTGGATTTTGATCACGTAGTTACCCCAAACGGCAGACAATTACCTTTATCAATGAGTGTTGTCGGCAGAGATGACTTAACCTATGACGGAGGAATTTCCGGCGGTACAAAAGGCTACAAAGATGCTCTTGTTAATAATTGGCATGTCACAAAAGATATTACAAAAAATTGTACCGAATGGGGCGGAGATGTCTTTGATAATGTAATTGTTGCTGATCAACTTATGACGGGTGTAGGAGCAATTGGTGGAGCAATTGGCGGAGGTGCATATTACGTATATGACTTCTTTGCAGATATGATAAAAAAAGGTAAAGAAGTTAATTTAGGCCAAGGTGAAGTTATAAAAGTTATTTTAACAGATCCTGTTGATGTTCCTGTAATGTAACACATATTTGGGGATTTATGGGCGACGAACTGAACAAAAAAGTTATAGATATCTTTTCAAAACATAAAAAATCAGCTCCGAACAATCACGCAGAGAGAGTAAAATATTATGCCGGTTTTAATTATGTTAGATTAGATAAAGATCATAACGGAGCAAAATTTAATCCTGAACATTTATTAGAATACGCAAAGAATTGCCATTACATTGTAAGAGTAATGAGAGAAAACGCAGGTGAAGTTGTTTTGTACAATTATGATGTTCCAAACGCAGATTTGTTCAAGTTTATAAAAACCTTTGAAGAAAACACCTTAGACGGAACTATTATAGAAATAGACAAATATTTTCCCGAAGATTTAGCTTAAGAAAGTAAAAATGATTTGTAAATTTAGAGAAGAAGCCCTATATAAATGCAACAAGCCATATCAGTATGTTGGCGGAGAATTCTTGTCATACAATAAAGATTTTGATAGTGCTAAGCTACGTTTTGCTTTTGCATTTCCTGATAAATACGAAATAGGTATCAGTAATCTTGGTGTAAGAATTCTGTATGATCTTGTTAACAGGCATGATGACTATATTGCAGACAGAGTGTATGCTCCGGAAAAAGATTTTGTGCCTGATAATCTTTATGGATTGGAATCTCACAAACCACTGAAAGAGTTTGATGTTATAGGTTTTTCTCTACAATATGAAATGGCTTATCCAACTGTATTGAAGATGCTTGAAATGTCAGATATTCCATACAGAAATGATATGAGAGGTGATAATGATCCGATAATTGTTGCAGGAGGCCCATGCACATATAACCCTTTACCAATGGCGGATTTTATTGATGTCTTTTTAATCGGTGATGGCGAAGATAATATTGTTGAATTATGCGAAATATTAGAAAAAACAAAAGGATTACCAAGAAAAGAGAGAATAAAAATTATATGTGAAAATCCAAAAAATGGCAGGTGGTCAAGTTTGGTTGGCGGTAGTGTTGATAAAAGAATAGCACAACTTAATTATGACACAGCTTTAAAAAAATACCCTATTCCATACTCAACTTCAGTTCAGGATAGAGCTGTTGTTGAAATCCGCAGAGGGTGCGGAAGAATGTGCCGTTTTTGTCAACCCGGACACGTTACTCTACCTATTAGAGAACGTGAAGCTGATGAAATTATAAAAATAGCAAAAGAACTTGTACATAATACAGGATATGATGAATACTCTTTATTATCTTTATCTTCAAATGATTATAAGAACATAAACGAAGTTATTAAAGAATTGTCAGTGGATTTTTACGACAAAAAAGTTTCTGTATCACTGCCCAGCCAAAGAATTGACGGTTTTAATTTAGAGCTTGCAAATTTGGTTCAAAGTGTTCGAAAATCAACTATGACATTAGCTCCGGAAGCAGGAAGCCAAAGATTAAGAAACGTTATAAAGAAAAATATAACAGAGGATATGATACTCAATGCTGTGACAACATTGTATGAAAACGGCTGGTCAAGGGTTAAGTTCTATTTTATATGCGGATTGCCAACAGAAACTCTTGAAGATATGGATGAGATGGCCGCTCTTTTGAACAAAATAAAGTGGCAATGCAAACAAATAAAAAAAGAAAAAGGTCTTACTCATGGGATGGATATCACGTGCACTCTTTCAATATTTGTTCCAAAGCCGTTTACTCCATTTCAATGGTGCGGTCAGATGCCTCTTGATAAAGTAACAGAACACATCAAATATCTCAAAGAAAAAGTTGCACATATTAAGGGGGTAAAAATTAATTATCACGAACAAATGACATCACAATTAGAAGCTGTTTTGACTCGTGGTGATAAGTCTTTATGTAAATATATAGAGGCCTTGTTCAAAAAAGGATGCTATCTTGACGCTTGGGGTGAGTATTTTGATGAACAGATTTGGCTTGACACTGCAAATGAAATCGGAATAGATTTAGAAAGCCTTGCACAAAAAGAATATTCTATTAATGATGAGCTACCTTGGGATTTTATAAATGTAGGTTTAGATAAAAAATGGCTTGTTAATGAATATAATTTGGCATTAAATCAATCTTTCAGCTCCTCAGCGGCAAGTATTGTCCCCACCTGTGAAAAACAATGTGTAAATTGTGGGGTATGTAAAAATTTAAATGTTAAAAAAGTTTTAGCTAAACCTTACAAAGTATCATCTGATGTGGAAACTAAATTAAAAGATCTAAAAATTCTTGAACAAAAAGATCCTACAACACAGTCAGTAACTCATCAATTATATAAATACAGGTTGAAAATTACTAAAACAGGTGTCTTAAAATATTTTTCACATCTAGATTGGCAAAATACATTTTTAAAAGCATTATCAAGAAGCGGATTAAATGTTGCATATTCACAAGGCTTTAATCCTATGATGAAGGTTTCAATGGGTATAGCATTGCCATTGTTTGAAGAGAGTTTAGGCGAGTTAGTTGATATTGAATTATATGAAGCTTTGCCTGCATCTGAAATCAAACAAAAGTTGGAAAAAGTTTTACCTTCTGATGCAAAAATTATAAGTATTGTAAATATTGAAAAATCAGCTAAAGCGATAGATGTAAGTGCTCAGTGGGCCGAATATAAAGTAGAAATTTTAAACAAATCTCTTTACGATTTTGAAACTTTACGATATAATACAGACAAAGTTTTATCTTCCTCTGAAATTTTTATAGAGAAGAAAAACAAAAAAGGTTTACTAAAAAAAACAGATGTTAAACCATCAATTAAATCACATAGATTTGAAGATGAAACGCTGTTCATAGTACTAAAAACCGGTCAAAGTCAGCTTGAAGGTGGTATACCTGCACTGCGTGCAGATGTACTTATGGGCTTGATAGCGCCTGATATAGTCTTTAATATTACTCGTACAAGGTTTTTTGACTCGGAATTAAATGAATTATAGTAAAGGATTTTTTATGGAAAGACACAACAAAAACTCAAACCAAAATTTAGAAAAAAGAATTATTATTGCTGAACGTGACAATATTGCAGCAGTTATGGAAAACGGAAAAGTTTCAGATTTTATTATTTCTCGTGGAGATGTTATTTTAGGCGATGTTTATCTTGCCACTGTTGATAACATTTTGCCTAGTATTGACGCCGCATTTGTTAATGTTGGAGTTGACAAGATGGGATTTTTGCATGCACAAGATGTTATGGGAAAAGGTGCGCTTAAAGACAAACTTTCTCCTAAACAAAAACTTGTTGTTCAGGTTGTAAAAGAACCAACAGGTCACAAAGGCCCTAGAGTTACTACAGAAATAAGTCTGCCGGGAAGGTTTTTGGTTTTGATGCCTAATGAACCCGGAATTAGCATCAGCAAAAAAATAGAAAATAACAAAGAAAGAGCAAGATTGAAATCTGTTGTTAGTTTGATAAAACCTGTAGGAGTTGGCGTTATTATTCGTACGGAAGCAGAAGGCCAATCTGAAGCAGACATTCAGGAAGACTTGGAAATCTTACTTGAAAAATGGAATAATATTATAACAGGTGCAGAAACAATGACTCCTCCAAATCTTTTGTACAGAGATCAAGATTTGTTATACAGAACAATCAGAGAAGCTTGCACTGAAGACACAAAAGAAATTGTTGTAGATACAGCGTTTGCACTGCAAAGAGTTCAAAATATTTTGCAGAATTGGCATATGAATAAAAATATTCAGGTAACACTGTATAAGGGTACAGAGCCTTTATTGATTGCCGAAGATATTCATAAAGAAATTAAAGCTGCGTTAAATATAAAAGTTAATATGCCATCAGGCGGTTATTTGTTTATTCAACAAACAGAAGCTTTAACAGTAATTGATGTTAATAGCGGTAAATTTACAAGTTCTTCAACTCAGGATGAGACTATTTTGAAAACAAATATTGAAGCTGTACATGAAATTGCAAGGCAATTAAGATTGAGAAATATTGGCGGTATGATTATCGTTGACTTTATTGATATGATGTCTAGAGCTGATAAGCTCGCAATGCTTGAAGAACTTGAAATTGCACTAGAGCCTGATAAAGCTAAACCTCAAGTAGGTCAAATTTCAGATTTGGGACTTGTTGAATTAACTAGACACAGACAAGGACAGTCACTATCTGAAATATTTACTAAGAAGTGTCCACACTGCCAAGGTACCGGTTATTTCTTAAATGAGTTTAATTTTGCAACTCCAACGGCTGAAGGTGAATACAGAGCTAAGGCTGCAAAAATGAAATTACCTGTTAACAACTTTAAAAAGAAAGGTAATAATAAAAAGCAGCAAGAACAACCTCAACCTGAAATTCAAAATGAAGTAACAGAAGAAGTTCTTCAACCTGTTGAAGTTAAAGTTGAAAACCCTTCAACAGAAGCTGTAAAAGAAACAGAAAAAAGAGAAACAAAGAAGAAAAGAGGCGGCAGAAAATCTAAGTTTGAACAAAAAACAGAATCGGCAGCAGAAGAAAAACAAATAGAAACAGCATCAACTGTTTTAAAGCCAAATGAAGAAATAAAACCGGTCTTAGAAATTCAAGAAAAAACTGCGGAAGAAATAAAAACAGAAGAAAATAAAGAAGAAGAAAAACCTAAAAAAACTCGCAGACCAAACCGTGGAGCTTCAAAAACAAGAAAACCAAGAACTACAAAAAAGGCTAAAGAAAGTGAAGAATAAAATCTTTTTAACTGTATTAACTATACTATTAGCAGAAAATGCAGGCTACTCAATGCCTGTTTCTGCTAATAGTGTTATTATTAAATTTTCATTAGCCATGGGGGGCGTCTTATTATCAACTCTTATAATTTATATTGGACTTACAATCTATAACAAAATAAGGGAAAAATATTTAAATGAATTAACACCTGAAGAAGAAGTTTTAAAAACTCCCAAAACAAGAGATGAAGCAATTAAATTTTTTATAAGGAAAAATAAAATACAATGAGACATAAAGCTTTTGGAGCAATAGATTTATTACTTGGCTTACTAATTATGGCAATAGCCTTTATAATTGGAATGAACGTTTTTAAAAATGTTTCTTTGCCTGTGCAGAATAATGACGCTGAAGTAAAAACTGTTAAGGAACACATAAACGACCAAATTACCGAAATAGAAGATGCCCGTCAAAAAGCTGCGGAGTTTGAAAAAGAAATGCAAGACAATTTTTAAACAAAAAAGAGAGAATTTAAATCTCTCTTTCTTAATTTTTAGTTATTTAAATAATTATCTTCTTGAATTTAGTTTGGTAAATAATCTTAAGATTTCCATGTATAACCACACAAGAGTAATCATTAACCCCATTGCCCCAAACCATTCATAATCTTTTGGGAGCATATTGTTTGATGACTCTTCAATAAACCAGAAATCTTGAATTAAAGAAAGAGCAGCAAAACCAATAACTATAAGACTAAAAATAATACCTATCGGGCCTGATTCAAAAATTCCTGGGATTCCTCTTCCAAAGAAAGATGCTATAAATTGAATTAAATATATTCCACAAATAGATAATAATCCTGTTAAAATTATAGCTCTTAATCTTTCAGTAAATGTAATTATTCTTGCTTTGTACAACATTAACATGACAAATAGAACTACAAATGTTGCCAAAATAGCCTGAAGAACTATTCCTTTATATGCAGCTTCAAAAACAGCAGAAAATCCACCAAGTAAAAGTCCTTCGCAAAAAGCATAAGGTGCTGCAGTATATTTAGCAATAGGAACATTAAAACATGTAATCAATACAAGAATAAAACCGATTATTGATCCACCCAACATTGAAACATATGCAAATGCAGGATTAGTAAATAAAAAATATAAACTTATAACAGCTCCGGCTACAAGACAGGCAAAAAGCATAAATACTTTGTTAACTGTTCCCTGTATTGTCATTGGTTCTCCAATTACTGCACTTTCTTCAGCAGCAAACCTGTTATTATTCAAAATTGGATTTGACATAAAACACTCCTTCCTTTACCATGATTATACAATAATTTATATTAAGGTGCAAAATGTTTTTTGAAAATTTTAAAAAGTTTATTTTCAATTACGGCAAAGGACAGTATACAAAATTAGTTGGCTTTACTATAATGTCGTTAATTGCCGGATTTTTGGAATTTTTGGGTGTTGCACTGATTTACCCATTTATAATGATTATAATAAAACCTGAATCAATTGACATTGCCAAATATATTCACATTGATAACAATATTGTCGGGGGATTATTACTAGGTTTAGGAATACTTCTCCTTTTTATATTTAAAAATGCATTTATAATATTTTATTTGTACCTGCAAAGTAAGTTTGTCGCGAATTGGAAACAGAAAATATTGTTTAATTATATGGAATATTACCTATATGCACCATATAAATTAACTATGAAATCATCACCAAACGACAAATTATACGTAATAGGCACATTAGTAAACCTTGTTATAGATAATTTTATATTAAGAGTTATGAACTTATTTACAAATATCGCAATTATAGCAATGGTTTTGCTTTTGTTACTGATAAAATTTCCGATTCCGGCTTTTGCAACAATTTTATTTGTTGGTTTGGCAGTAGTGCTACAGAACAAATTTTTTAAATCCAGAACAAAAAAATTATCAGAAGTCATGAACCAAAGACATATGTCTTACCAAACTTCAATTTTACAAAATATAAATAATATAAAAGAAATAAAAATACAATCATCTGAAAATGCATTTTACAAAGAATTTCAAACCACATCAGACAATCTAAAAGAGGTGCAGATAAAGCATATGTTTTACTGTACGATTCCACCTTATATTGTTGAAATTCTTGTCGTTTCTGCATTAATACTAATGGCATTTATCTTGTCAATGCAAAATTTAAACGATAACTCAATGTTAATTGCATCTTTTGCAATAGTCGTAGCAGCTTTATTCAGAATAGCACCTGCCTTGAATAGAATCCAATCTGCAATAAATTCAATAAACTCATCAGTAAATTTTGTCAAACAAGTAAATGAAGAATATGAAAAATTAAACTATCCAATATGTAAACAAATCGTTATAAATAAAGAAAAATTAGATTTTAAAAACAAGATTGAATTTAAAAATATATGTTTTTCATACAATGACGCCAAACAAGTTCTAAAAAATATAAATTTTACAATAGAAAAGGGTGACTTTGTTGGTATAATTGGTTTATCCGGAGCTGGCAAAAGTACTCTTGCCGACGTTTTATTAGGTTTATTACCGGCAGATTCCGGCAAAATATATGTTGATAACAAAGAGTTATGTGACAGTAATTATGCCTCATTTAGACAAATTATCGGATATGTGCCACAGCAGATTAATATATTAGATAAATCAATAGCAGAAAACGTGGCTTGGGGTGTTGAAAAATTTGATGAAAAACAAGTTGTAGAATCATTAAAAGAAGCTCAGTTATATGATGTTATTTCAGAGAACGAAAATGGAATTTATTCCAATATAATAATTGGTTCAAACGGTTTATCTCAAGGTCAAAAACAGCGGTTAGCAATTGCTAGAGCACTATATCGTGATCCGGAAATACTCTTGCTCGACGAAGCAACTTCATCTTTAGATGTTCAGACAGAGAAAGAAATTACTGACATGCTCTCTGCTTTACGCAAAAGCAAAACCATAATTGCTATTGCCCACAGATTATCAACATTAAAAGCATGCAATAAACTTGTATATATGCGAGATGGCAAAATTGTTGATATCGGGACGTTTGAAGAACTTAGTAGCAATTACGAAGATTTTAAAAATTTGGTAAAATTGTCTAATATTAATTAAAAAGTACTTTACAATAAAAATTTTTTATTTTATAATATATATATCGACATTGCTGTCGTATTATTCCTCAGTAGCTCAATGGCGGAGCAACCGGCTGTTAACCGGTAGGCTGTTGGTTCGAGTCCAACCTGGGGAGTTTTTTCTATATTTAGGGGTTGAATTGACTTCAACCCCTTTTATAATGCCTGTTTCCAGAGTTCGATTGGGTTTTAATGTGACATTTGAAAAAATATTTTTCTGCCGAAGTTCGGCTTTGTGTTTGAACTTTACCCCCTTCCGAGTACTTGACTGAAACTACTCAGAAAGTCACTTTATTGTCCACATTTTGGCGGCAACTTTCCACAATGAATCCGTTCAAATCGCTATAACCTAAATATAATACCACATTTCCCGCTGACACTTTCCGGACAAAAAGTCCGTTTTGAAATTCTCCACCCCTAAACTTGGAAGTTAGTCGGAAGGTTAAACATTGCTTATATTTCAACAAAATTAAGGAATAATAAAATGTTTCTTAATTATGAATTATCGTTATAAATCCACCTTTGTAGTCAATTTTTAGGTATAATAACTCTATGAGAAACTGTAAAAGTTTTAAACCATCTGTCGATTACAATTCAAAAGTTCTTATTTTAGGTTCAATGCCTGGGGTAAAATCATTAGAAGAACAACAATATTACGCTCACCCGCAAAACAGATTTTGGAAAGTTATGAATATCCTTTGTAATGAGCCAAAACTGCATGAATTTGCTTATGACTTAAAATTAAAGACACTTTTGAAAAATAATATTGCGCTTTGGGATACGATAAAAACATGTAAACGTGAGGGAAGCTTGGATTCTGGCATCCAAAATGAAATTCCAAACGATATTAATGGATTATTGAAAAAATATCCCAATATTAAAACAATTTGCTTAAACGGGAATAAATCATATTCTGCTTTAAAAAAATATTTTCCTGATTTATTACAAAAATACACTTGTTATAAAATGCCGTCAACAAGCCCCGCTAACGCAAGATATAGTTTGAATAAACTTATAGACAAATGGAATTTAATACACGCGTTCATGTGCTAAGCTAAAAGAACTTGCGTTTATTTTCATTTTTCGGACTTCTATATAATATTTTTTTGCAAACTTAATTATTTTTTCTTGATCCTTATCACTTATATTGAGTCCAAGAAATATTCTTGATGGTAAGATAGGAATAAAATAGTCCTGTTTAAATTCAGACGAGCAAAATAGCCTATATTCTTGTTCATAACTCCAATCGGAACTTTTATTCATTATAGTGAGCATATCTTTTGTAGGGTCTGTATAGAAACAAGATTTTATATTTGCAAGCATAGGACTTTTGGTATATATAATAGGATAAAGAGCATGTAAAAACTCTTCATTTCTATCAAGAAGTGATAAATCATATTCAACACAAAAACCTGTATGCGAATTTGAATAATGTGACCACATTAAATTATTTTTAACAGTTGCAGCGAAGCTACAAAGTAGAATTTTTCTTTTGAAATCATCATTATAAATTAAAACTTGTTTATCTATTTCTTTTTTAAAATGTTTATAATAGTTTTGAGCTTCCCACTTACTAAAAGCACCCATTTCCTGTATTCTATTCACCAAGATAGGTTTGTATGGTTTTCCTTTTAACAATTCCGTCTTAACAAATTCGACATAATCATCTGGCCAAAAATGATTTTGTAAGTTATCAATAATATCATCGTGATTATGTTTTTGCTTTTTCTCATCAAGCAAAGAAAGCAATAAAGCTTGTTCATACGTACATACAGATGAACAGTCAAGTGGATCATTAAAAACAATAGGATATGATAAATGCACAAAATTATTATATAAATCATTAAATGAATTTTTATTACAAGAGCGATATTTATATATATAACGTGGTAAATGTTGTTTTTTATATTCCAAACATTTTTCAATTTCTTTGTCAGAGCCTGATAATTCAGCCTCGATTAGTTTGTTATAAAACATTTTAATCCAAATTTTGTTCATAATAAGATTATATCTAATAAAAGGAGAACATATGACAAAACAAAGTATAAAAACTACAAAAGAAGATATTGTAAATTATTGGTTCTTTGGACAAATGATTGATGAATCGGGATTGAGTGTAGATGCAGCAGAAGCGTACGAAAGATGCTGGCGCTGCGGATGTGAAAAAAGATTGGAAAGATGCCACATAATTCCGGAATCCTTGGGCGGAAAAGATGAACCATCCAATTTAGTTTTGTTGTGCCATCGCTGTCATATTGAAAATCCAAATATAAGTGATCCTGAAATTATGTGGGATTGGATCAGAGCATATGGAGTACCTTTTTATGATACATTTTGGCATCATATTGCAATGAAAGAATATGAATTTATTTATCATAAAAATTATTACGATGAACTTGCCGATATTGGAATACCCATAAATGGTGAAACTGAATTATTAATTAAAAAATATTCAAAGGAATTAATAAAGGAAACCGGCTACCATTTTGGCCATCCATACTTAAATGCAGCAACGCTTGCTGGTTTTTATAGAATGTTACTTAAAAAACTTGCAAAAAAATATGGAAAGACAGTTCTGCCACCAGATTATAACAGTCCAAGAAGACTATGGTGGATGGGAATAGGCATTAAGCAAGATATACAAGACTAAATATAATTTACAGGAATAGAATAAATATCTTCTTTTATTGGTAAAATTGAATTATACAAACAAACAATAGCGCCATTGCCAACTTGTTTTCCGGTGTTTTTCAATACATTAAACCAAAGCTTTACTCCGTTGGGATTCGCTGTCTTTTTAACTTCAATCGGATATAATGTATCATTCGTTTCCATAACAAAATCAATTTCTTTTTGATCGGTATCTCTGTAGAAATATATATTTGGCTGTTGTGCATTATTCCAGTAACTTTTTAAAATTTCAGCAAAAACAAAAGTTTCGAGAATATTACCGCTCATAGAGCCGTTCATAAGAGTAGTCGGGGAATCCCAACCACACAAATAAGAACATAACCCGGTATCTAAAAAATACATTTTAGGAGTTTTGATTGCTCTTTTTGTTAAATTATTATAGTAAGGATAAAGCATTTTAATAATGCCTGATGTTTCCAAAATTGATGTCCAGCTCTGGATAGTTTTTACATCTACATCAACATTATTTGCGATGTCAGCATAATTTATAAGCTGCCCTGATCTTGCTGCAATAGTTTTTAAGAAAGTCAAAAACTTGAGTTCATCACCTATCTTCACCAAGTCTTTTACATCGCGCTCTATATAGGTTTGAACATAAGAACTGTAAAAAATATCTCTTGGCATGTCTTTATCTGCAACAAGTTTTGGATAATTTCCTCTGAATATTTTTGCGTAAATATCTGTAATATCTTGATTTTTTGATTTGTTTTTTAAAGTTTGTTCAATCCAATCTTTATCAGGCAAGAACGGGATTGCTTTTCGTCCCTGCTCTTCTGCCTGAGAGATTCCAAGTAAATCAATAATTGCAACTCTACCGGCTAAAGTTTCTGTTATGTTTTTCATTAAATGAAACTTTTGTGAACCTGTAATCCAAAAATCTCCGTTTGTTTTATTTTTATCAACATACATTTTTATATATGAAAATAGTTCAGGAGCATATTGAATTTCATCTATAAATAATGGTGGCTTATGGATTTGCAAAAATAATGCAGGATCTTGTTTGGCAAGTCTTCTTTGTTCTAAATCATCAAGCGTAATATATTCTCTATTTTTGCTAATTTTCTCAAGCAAAGTCGTTTTGCCAACCTGACGTGGTCCTGTAAGCATAATTACAGGAAAATGTTTTGATAATTCTATAATAGATTTTTCGAGATTTCTTTTTATCATTTTCGTTTATTTTGGAGTGCGACTCCATATTAAACGATTTTTATCAAAAAGTCAATACTTCTAAATGCGTAATTAATCCTCGTCCCAAAGTTTCTTTGCGTTCTTGTACAACAAATCTTTTACAATATCTTTTAACACATCTTCAAGCACATCTTTTTCTGCCAGTTGATTTTCAAGTCCCATATTTTTATTTACTTTGCTTAGAATTTTCTTGGCTTTCTTTTGTGCTTGTTTATAAATAATATCATCAAACTTTTCCCTTGGAACAATAGCATAGACAAAATCGCAATCCAAAGCATCTGCAATTCTTTCCATTGTAGATATTTTTATATTCTTTTCATTCTTCTCCATAGCAAAAACTCTCGGCTGAGAAACTCCGATTCGTTTCGCAAGCTGAGATGAAGTCATACCTAAAAAATCTCTGATTGTTTTTAGCCAACCCTGAGGTGGAATTTCTATCATAACTTTTTTTAATGCGTCGAATTTCTTCTGGTAATTGCGTCTTAGTATTGTTTTACTGTCCATTATATTAACCTTTATGTTATAATAAATCTATTTATATTATAACTTATATATTAAGCATATTCAACATGTAACATAATATAAAAGTTATAAATATTTACAAATTAACCCCAAGCTTTTGGTGCACGGTTCGCAAAATATTGATATTTGGATACACCTAAAAACAGCGTGGTTATTATGGTTTCACGATTTAGCTAGTTCGTATCCAACCTGGGCAGTTTTGTGAAAGTGTGTATACCTGCATGAGTGGGTTTTAATGGGTACAGTTTTAATGGGTGGGTTTTAATGGGACATTTGAAAAAATATTTTTCTGCCGGCTTTCGGCTTTGTGTTTGAATTACATCCCCTTCCGAGTGGTTGACTGAAACTACTCAGAAAGTCACTTTATTGTCCACAATTTGGCGGCAACTTTCCACTATAAATCCACCTAAATCGCCAAAACCTAAATATAATCAAGCATTCCCCGCTGCCACTTTCCGGACAAAAAGTCCGTTTTGAAACTCCCCACCCCCAAACTCGGAAGCTAGTCGGAAAGTTAAACAATATTTATTTTATGAATTTACAATTATTTCTTAATCAAGTTCATCAATTAAATTAAATATTAATTTATCATATTCATCAAAAACAAAAATTCGGTTTCTTTTATTTTGTGAATACTCCTTTAATATTCCCAAATTAACAAATTTTTCTATGATTTTATTTGCCCCTTGATATGTAGAACCCGTTAATTCTTGAGCTTCTTTTGCTGTAATAAATGGAGATACTTTTATTAAATGTGTTAATATAATATTTGAATTATCTTGTTCACCTTTTTCCAGTATTTTCTTATGTTTACTCAATGTTTCATTAATTTTTATAATGGCTTCAATTCTCTCTATAGAAGCTGAATATATTGAGGATAAAAAGAACCTTATCCAATATTCAATGTCATTTGAATATCTAGCACTTGATATTGCATTATAGTAATTACCCTTGTTTTTTTTCCAATAATTAGAAAGGCATAAAACAGGCAAATCCAGCAAGTCACACTCTTTTAACTGTAAATTTGTTATTAATCGACCAATCCTCCCATTTCCATCACCAAAAGGGTGTATCGTTTCGAACTGATAGTGATATATTGCAATTTTTATTAAGTATGGAATAAAATCCTGCCTATTTTGCCAAAATTTATTTAAATCTTCTAATAGATTTGAAACTTTATCGGGTGGTGGAGGTATATATAGAGCATCTAATATGTTGGTTCCTCCAACAAAATTTTGTTTTGTTCTTATTTTTCCAACTTCATTACTTGTTTTTGGCATATTTTTGAATAAATCGCTGTGCATTTTTTCAATACAGGATATATTTAATGAAAAATTTTTGCTAGTAGCTAATTTGTTATTCATTTTCAAATATAGATTGTATAAATTTCTTGCTATGGTCAAATCCCTATTTGTTTTATCTGATTCGTCTTTTTTGACAACTTCTGCTTTATCGGCATGGGTGCCTTCAATTTCACTTGATTCAAAAGCCTCAACATATACATGCATATCTGTAAAAAGATTTGCAAAATCTGAATTTTTTGATAGCATGTTTAATTTACCTAAAACAGAAGCTGCACGTTCTAATAGCATATATATTCGTTTATCTTTAAAATCAAATTTATTGTCCGTCAACAGCGGAGGTATAAATGGATTATATTCTTCTTGTTTTTTTAAGCTTTTCACAATGATTCCTAAAATTATTTAATACACATGGTATAATATACATTATATAAATAAATTTTTCAAGCGTTTTGTTTTAATAAATAAAAAGTATAAAAAAGTTTATTAATGTAACAAATTATTAAAATTTGTTTAATAAGTGATTGACAATTTTACGATTTATCTGTTTAATTTTAATTGTTAACCTAAGATGAATTTGAAAGGAAGTATTTATGAGCAAAAATTCTAAAAAATTTGAATTTCGAAAAGACAAAAAAGTCAGTGTTATTAATTATGATCTGTCAAAATATGGGAATATTTCTGCGGCAACAATATCAAAGGCAAGTGATGGGTCTTTATATAACAGTATGTCCGTTGACAAAGTATCTTACAATTTACCGAATACAACCTTATGGGGGTGGTTGAATCGAGAGGAAGCTGAACAAGAATTTCTTAAAGCTTTTAATAAAGTAAGAGATACAGAAGTATTGACAAGATTATTGATAATTGAAATTGACGGCAAAAATGCACTAATCTCTAACGACGAATAGAAAGGAATAATATATAATGATATCAACAAAAATTAAAGAGCAAGAATTAACTCCAAAACAGAAAGATGATTACTTAAATGTGCTTCTTATCTATATGAAAAATGAAATAGAAAAATATGGAGCTTCTAACTACAAGCAAGTAACATTTAATTTCAATAAAATAAATATTAAAGATGAAAATACTAAAGACGGTGAAGATAGAAAACTGCTTGTATCTGAGAATAAAATTCCAGAAGATGATTTTGATCTTGTTTTGAATTTTGGAATAACACACAAATTTATAGCAAGTCTATATAGAGGTTATGGGCAGATGTATATTACTGATGATGGGATGGATAGAGCATTATCAATAGAACGAGCTACATATAAACCAGCAGTTTCTGATACAACAAATATAACTTTTAATGGTCCAGTAACAGCAACAAATTTACAAGCAGGTAATCATAATATCCAAAATTTAAGTAACACATTCTATTATATAATTGATGAAATCAAAAAATCAGATGCTACTGACGAAGAAAAGAAAACAGCATTAAGCAAACTAAAAGAATTCATCAGCACTCCTATCGTGAGCGGTATTACTTCGGGATGTGCGGTTGAAATAATCAAATTTTTAACTGGAATGGGAATATAATGTCACTTAAAACTAATTATAAAGTTGAATTAAAATGTGTTTTTTGTAGAGCGAAAATATTTGAACTTCCATATGAAGGTTATCAGCCAATTTCTGGGGATATGATAAGGTGCGCAAATTGTGGGAATTCTAACGATTATACATCACTAAGAAGAACCGCTATTAGTAAAACTGTTGCTACTATACAAGATGATGTATGCAATGAAGTAAAAAAAATATTTAAGAAAGCAGGATTTAAAGTTAAGTAACTTGTAATAATTCCTCATATGTTTTCCCATACCTCCAAATATGCTCGGCAACATGTTGTGCGAGGTTTTGTTTCATTTGGGAATGGTTTATTGAGCGGCGGAGGCGGGAATAGAGAACTTTTATCCGTAAAGATTCTTCTTTTGTGTGCGGAAGTTTCTTTCGTTTTGTTTTTAACGGTTTATCGGCTACGAAAAGTTCGTCCTCATACAGATAAAAATAAACAGGTATATCGTAAAAGCTTCGCATCTTTGTAATTTTCGGCTTTTGTTCAAAGTGCGTTTTAAGGGCGTTCAATTGCCGTTCATAAATCATCTGCCGAAAATGTTTATAAAAATTCTGCATCGTCGCATCCCCGATATCCAAAAGAAAACTCGCCTGTTTCGACTTCACCCCGGCACAAAAACACTTTGTTATCATTTCAATTTTTTCCTGTGAATGGAATTTGAAACAAAACGGCAGGGATAAATTTTGCTCGGCTTTATAGGAATAAATTTCGCCAACCAAATTTAGCTGTCCGTCCTCAACTAATTTCTGTAAGATATCTTTTACCCCCTCTCCAATAATCGATTCAATATCTTCTAATCTGAATGTTTCAAGTCTTTTCGCAAGTTTCAAAATCTTATTTTTCATTCAGTATTTCCTCCAAAATCGGCAGCGTAATCGTTTTCAAATTGTTCATTTCGGCAACGTTTTCGACCTTATTT
>CAMPBE010000002.1 GCA_946636615.1 uncultured bacterium
TCGTTGTATCTTTTTTCTAAAAACGGGATAACTCCTAAATATCTGTGGTATTTGTCTTCATATCTGTGCGTACCAAATTTCATAACATGAAATTTTACAAGATCATCACCACCGTATAAAATAATATTTTGTTCCTCTTTTTTTAATTTTTCAAAAGGTGTATCCATATTAATTCCGTAGTGTGAACATACAGATTTTAATACATCATCATAATATTGAGTAGAAGTTTTTGACCAAGGATAAATTGCCCCGTCATTTAATGATTTGGATTTATCGGGTACAATTAGATTAGGGTCTATCACGTAATCTGCACCTAAACCGGAACATCTTTCACAAGCTCCATACGGTGCATTAAAAGAAAAAATACGGGGAGCAAGTTCTTCAAAACTAATGTTACAATTAGGGCAGGCAAGCTTTTCGCTATATATTACTTCTCTATCTTCATTAACTATATCGGCTATAGCTATGCCGTCTGCTTTTTTTAATGCTATTTGTACACTATCTGCAATTCTTGATTGGGAGCTTTCTTTGACAACAATTCTGTCAACAACAACTGATATGTCGTGTTTTTTTGTTTTTGTAAGCTCAATTTCATCTTCATCAAGATTATAAACTTTGCCATCAACTTTTACACGTACAAAACCTTCTTGTCGGAGTTCTTCAAATGTTGAGGAGAATTCTCCTTTTTTGCCTCTTGCTATAGGCGCTAAAATTTGTATTTTTGTGCCTTCACCTAATTTTAAAATATTATTAACAATTTCATCAAGACTCTGTGGTTTTATGGGGGTTCCGCAATTAGGACAGTATGGTGTGCCGGCTCTTGCGTATAATAATCTTAGATAATCATAAATTTCAGTAACTGTTCCGACTGTTGAACGAGGGTTATTGCTTGTAGATTTTTGATCAATTGATATTGCCGGTGAAAGTCCGTCAATATAATCAACATTCGGCTTATCCATTTGCCCTAAAAATTGTCTGGCATATGTTGAAAGACTCTCAATATAACGTCTTTGACCTTCAGCAAAAATTGTATCAAAGGCAAGTGAGGATTTTCCAGAACCGGATACACCCGTAAAAACGATTAATTCATTTTTCGGTAATTTAATTGATACATCTTTTAAATTATGTTCTCTAGCCCGTTGTACGGTTATTGTGTCTATCATAATAAGAACATTATTGCATATAAAAATTGATTTTCAAATATAATAAAATTGAATTTTAAGTTATTATATTTATATGATTTACATTTTTGTAATTTTAGCTATTATATTGAGAATTTTTACAAATTCAGCTACAAATGTTTTTCAAAAACGATTAGCAGCGAATGGAGAACCACCTGTTGGTATAAATTTTTTAGTTTATTTTATATTGGCTTTTTTTTCTGTTCCGATAATTTTGCTCAATATTGAATTTGCTTTAAATTGGGAATTTTATATATATGCAGTTTTAGGTGGAATTTGTGGAGCTTTATGTAACTGTTTTATGGTGCTTGCGTTGGAAAAGGGACAACTGTCTGTTTTAGGACCTATAAATTCATACAAAGCAATAATCGGACTTTTATTTGGAATAATAATTTTGAAAGAATATCCTAGTGTCTATGGTTTAGCTGGCATGTTTTTGATTATATTAGGAACTTATTTTATACTTGATAAACCAAGTGATATTTTTAAAAAAGACATATTGTTCAGATTTTTAGCTCTTATATTTTCTGCAATTGAAGCAGTTTTTATAAAGAAAGTAATTTTGATTTCCTCAATAAGTATTTCTTTTGCTGTATCTAGTGTTTTGGGTGCTTTATTCTCTTATATTATATATAAATTGTTTAACAAAACTACTTTTAATTTAAAAGAGAAGTTACTTATGTCAGATTTGTGGAGTACTGCAGTTTGTTTTGGACTTATGACATTTGCTACAGCTTTTGTATTTAAGTTTATGAATGTAGGATATGCTCTTTCTCTATTTCAAATATCTGTTATATTGAATGTTTTTCTTGGGTATAAGTTGTTCAAAGAACAAAACCTGCACAAAAAATTGGCAGGTTCTGTAATTATTTTAATAGGTTCAGCATTAATTTTCTTGCTTGGATATTAGTGTAAATATTTTATTTTTATTTGTCCGTTTTCTTCTACAAATGCAGAATTTGTATTACGAATCATTTGCTGAACAACGGGTTGATGAGCATTTTGAATTGGATTTTCTTTTTCAAAACGTTGTTTTTCTTCTGACACTTCTTTCATATCGTTAAGTTCACGCATTCTAAAATACTGATCTTCCATAGATTGCATATCATGCCCTTGCATTGTTCCCATGTTTATAATTTCTGGCATAATTGGAGCTTCTGCAAGCACCGGAAGTGTTGAAAAAGCTAAAATCAATGTGATGAAAAGTTTTTTCATAATTTAATTCTCCTTTATTTTATGCGGAATACGACATTGGCAACCGCAGTAACCTTTTTCTCAATAGTTGAAGTATCGTTTATACCCATATCTGAAACGTTAGTAGAATCAGCAGGTGTAATTTGGAATACTCCCATTTGCACAGATTGAATTTTGCCGGGATGATTGTGTGTTGCTTTTAGCATAGCACCAGCTCTGTCTTTTGCATCTTTTGTTGCATCTTCTAATAACTCAACTTTCAAATCACTTAACTTAGAATAAAAATATTCTGTGCTGGTGATATTTATATCTATACCTTGATTTAGAAGACTTTGTATGTCTGATGATATTTCTTTTATGGTTTTTACGTCATTTGATTTTATTACAATTGGTTGTGATAAATTGTAATATGCGACATCATTTGTCATGTTGCCGTTAGCACTGTATCTGTATGTATTATAACCATTTGTTGCTTTTATTTCGATATCTTTTATGCCCTTATCTTCGAGATATTTTTTTACAATAGGCATTTGAGTTTTTACAAGATTGTATGCTTGTTGTTTGTCGGCCTTTTTGGCTTCAATTTCAAATTCCAATCTCGCAGAATCGGATTCAACTATTTTGTATGCAGAACCTGTAACAGAAATTTTATCATTGGATATATTTTTTGTTGCAAGGTTTACTGATAAAATTAATCCCAATGCCAATAATAATCCCAAAGAAACAATTTGCAATTTCTCAACTTTTTCAAACATTATTTTCTCCTTATAAGCTATATTTAACATTATAACCCTAATCTTGTAAAAATCAATTGCACTATAAAAAAAAATGTGATATTATTTTTTTCACAAGAGGTAAAATATGAATAATTATTTGGAAAAAGTATTAGCAGAAGTAAAAACAAAAAACTGTAACGAACCTGAGTTTATTCAGGCAGTGGATGAAGTATTATCAACTTTGGAACCGGTTATAAACAAACACCCTGAATATGAGCAAATAGCATTATTAGAAAGAATGGTTGAACCTGAAAGGTTAATATCATTTAGAGTTCCTTATGTTAATGATGAAGGAAAAACTATAGTTCATAGAGGTTATAGGGTTCAATTTAGCAGTCTTATAGGCCCATACAAAGGTGGGTTGAGATTTCACGAAAGTGTAAATCAAAGTATTATGAAGTTTTTAGGATTTGAACAAATATTTAAAAACGCTTTAACAGGTTTGCCAATCGGTGGAGGTAAGGGCGGAAGCGATTTTGATCCAAAAGGGAAATCGGATAATGAAATTATGAGATTTTGTCAAAGCTTTATGACTGAACTGCAAAGGCATATAGGGCAGGATGTCGATGTTCCTGCAGGTGACATTGGTGTTGGCGAAAGAGAAATAGGCTATCTGTTTGGTCAGTATAAAAGAATCAGAGATGCTTATGAAGGTGGTGTTTTGACAGGAAAAGGACTTTCATATGGTGGTTCTCTTGCAAGAAAGGAAGCTACAGGATTTGGTCTGATTTATTTTATGCGTGAAATGCTTAAAGCCAACGGTAATCAATCTTTGCAAGGTAAAACAGTTACAATTTCGGGTGCAGGTAATGTTGCAATTTATGCTTGTCAAAAAGCTCAGGAATATGGTGCTAATGTAGTTGCGATGAGTGATTCAAAGGGCTGTATTTATGACAAAAATGGAATTGATTTAGATTGTGTCAAACAAATAAAAGAAGTTGAAAGAGGCAGAATTTCTGATTATTTAAAGTGTCATTCGGATGCTGAATATTATGAAAGAACATCAGATGATTCTCCAATATGGAACATAAAAGCTGATATAATTTTGCCTTGTGCAACTCAAAACGAAGTTACACTAAATTCTGCAAAAAAACTTGTTGAAAATGGCGTTTTTGCTGTTGGAGAAGGTGCAAATATGCCTTGTACAAAGGAAGCTACAGAATATTTCTTAGAAAAAGGCGTTTTGGTTGCTCCTGCAAAAGCTTCTAATGCCGGTGGTGTGGCTACTTCTGCAATAGAAATGAGTCAAAATAGTATGAGATACTATATGACTTTTGAAGAGGTAGATGCAAAATTAAATAATATTATGGTTAATATATTTAATTCCTGTAAATCTGCTGCGGAACAATACGGTTTAGGTAACAATTATGTTGCCGGTGCAAATATTGCAGCATTTAGAAAGCTTGCAAAAGCAATGAAAGCGCAAGGAATAGTATAACTAGAATTTGGATTAAAAAAGCTACTGAAAATATTTTCAGTAGCTTTTTTAGTGGTTATAAATTTTTCTAAAATAACTTTTTTGCTCTGACGCATGCTTGAGGATCTTTTTTGGCTAGAGCCGACATGTTATATTTACAGTATTCATCTATTATTTCTTTATATGAGCTTAATTTACTTGCATTCAATCTGGCAGACAGGTTAGCTTTATTTATCATAAAATCCTGACTAGAATTTTGTAAACTGCTTGCACTGTTTGGATATATAATGCTTAAAACTCTTTCTCTTTCTGATTCAAAATCAGTACATGAACTTCTTAGGTGGTTAGAAAATCTAGTGTCTGCCTTAAAATTTTCCGCATAAGCTGAACAAGTTTTGAAATAAGCACTGTTATTTTGTCGCATTCTACTTATTGCAGCCTGTCTTACGTTGGAGCTTTGAGAGGCGCTGAGTGCCATTTGAGATGTTAAACAACCAACAATTAATAATAAAAATATCTTTTTCATAGTAATAGTATAGTACCAAAAATTTCTAATTACCGCAAATTGTTTACATTAATTAAAGGAATTTTGATGGTAAATTTATTATCTTTACCATAATTATTGCTTGTAATTGTACCTTTATGTGCTGTAATAATTTGTTTTGCCAGATATATACCTAAATTGCATCCGACTTTATCCATTCGGTGTTGAGATAAATTGTTAAATATGGTTTCAAGTTTTTCTTGTGAAAAATAAGGACTTTCAAAGGACAATGAGATACATATATAGTCTTCTATATCGAAAATTCTGCATAAAAGTTCAGAATTTTTGACTGCGTTTGATATGCAATAATCTACGATGTATTCAAAAGCATGAGCAAGTTGAAATTTATCGGCTTTTATTATCGGATAGTAGGATTCATTTTTTATAATAATTTTTAGATTTTTGTCTATTATATTAGGATTTGATTTATTGAATTGTTTTTCAATTAATTTTACAAAATTGATATGTTCTAAATCTAATACCATTTTTTTGTTTTCGTATTTATATGCAGACAATATTTCAGATAACATTTCGTACATAGAACGACAAGAGTCTAATGTGAGTCCTACAATTTCTTTTTGTCCATTGTTAAGTTTCCCCATTTTTTCTTCAATGAGAAGTTCAAGAGCTCTTATTTGAGCAATTACAGGAATTTTTAAATCATGATTTATGGCTGAAATGAATGTTTCCCTTTGTAAAAATGCTATTTTTTCAAAATTAATGTTTATTACATTTTCAGATTTCATACAAACCCGCTTTCGACTATATATAAATATAAATTATTATTTATACTTTTTCGATTGCCTATGTCGGCTATTTGGAAATTACAAAACGTTATAAAATATTGAAATGATGTTGTGTATGTATTATTCTAAACATCAAAAGAGGGATAATTTATGAAAAAATTTTTAATATATTTAGGATGGGTATTTGTCTCATTATTGGTTATTTTGTATTTAGCTTTTTTGTTTGTTTTACCAAATGTTGTGGATTTAAATAAGTATTTGCCCGATATTCAAAAAATAGTAAAAGAACAATCAAATATTGATATTTTTATAGATAATCCTAAAATAAGTACGAACTATCTTTTGCAGGCAGGTATAAAAACAGGCAAAATAATAGCAAAATTGCCTGATGGTTCAACTATATTGGAAACTGATGGTGTTAAAGTTAGAGTATCAATTCCTAATTTGATATTTTTGAGAATAAAAGCTTCGTGTGTTGATATAAAAGATTTGAAAATAAATTTGGATATTGCAAATGGAGAACAATTTAAAGTTGTTACACTGATTGAAAATATATTAAATTCAAAGAAAAATGAGCCCGCACCGGAAGAAGAAAAACCCCTGCCTTTTAATCCTGAAAATATAAAAATAATTGTTCCAAACGCAAAAATTTCAAAATATGATGTATTAGTAAATGATTTAAAAACGGGGCATAATCTGGAATTAAAAGGGGATAAACTTAATGTAGGTTATTTTAATAACGAAAAAGCAAAAGTTAAAACAAAAGCTGTAATACTTTCAGATAATGAAGATAAAATAGTTGCAAATTTGGATATAGATTCAATAATTCCGGAACCAAAGCCAAAAGATTTGGATGATGATCCTGCGGAAAAGATAGAATTGCCTTTTGTAAATCCTGTTCTTATGTACAGAACATATGATGCAAAATCTAATATTAACGCAAAATTAAAGATTAGAAATAATAAAAACAGCAAAGGTTATAAGATTAAGGGTAGTCTTTTAATTGATGATATTACAATGAATTTTTCAGGTTATCAATTACCTCTTTCATATATAAAGGCTAAATTTATCCGAGACTTTGCGTATATTGATACAAATTTGACTATAGCAAAAGATCAATCAATAAATCTATTTGGTAAAATAGGGTATGGAAAAGAACCAAAAGCAGATATATCCTTGTTTACTGATAAGATATATTTTAACGATATGGTTATTTTGGCAAAAGCTGTTTTTGATACTTTGCATATAAAAAATAATTTGTCATCAATAAAGGCTCAAGGATATTGGATTGGCAGAACTAAAATAAAAACAGATTTTAAAAAAATTAAATCAAACGGGTGTATAATTGCTCGTGACGGTAATATCACTAATGGTGCTACAAAACTTGTGTTTGATAAAATAAGGGCTAATTTAATATTTGAAGATAATAAATTGCAAATCCTTGATACAAGAACATATATAAATGGAGGAATATTAAGAGCTGAAGGGTCAATAGATACAGATTCATTTTCAGATATAAAAATTCACTCAGAAAAACTCCCTATTCCGGGACTGTTTTCAGCATTTGCGCCTGCAGATTTAAAACGTTCAATAGCATTAACAAATGGTGAAATATCTATTGATGCTGTTATTCAAGGGAAATTAAAAGAAGCTATTGCTCGTGCAAATGTTCTTATGAATAATTTAACATTAAGAAATGATTCTGTTGTTCTTAATAATGAAAAACTAGTTGCCGGTGTTGTAACTGACTTAAAAACTGTTGACGGTAATATTGCAAATAAAAATTTGACAGTAACATTACCTCAGACAAATTCAAAAATTCAAAATCCTAATTTAACAATAAAATTAACAGAACAAGATATAAATATAATGCCATTTAATTTGTTGATAAATTCATCTTCTAAAATAGGTTTGTCAGGGTATTTGAATAATTATGCATCAAAACCGGATTTAAATATTTTTGCTGACGGTTTGTTAAATGCCAGAGATTTAAGAAAGTTTGCAGGAGATGCAGCTGCTCCTTTTATTGCGGCAGAAGGGAATTTGCCGGTAAAAGCTGAAATAAAAGGTGATAACAGAAAGCAATCCGTTGTACTTCAAATAAAATCGGACAACCAAAATTATATTACTCCTGTTGATGTTCAAATGATGCATGGAAAAAACAGTATATTGCAGGCAAAAATAGATAAGACAAAAGATAAATTGCATATCAGACAAACCGGATTTTATACAAATACCGGCGAGTTTACAAATGAATTAAACGACAATATCAAAAATTCTGAAAAAATTGCGGAGATTTCAGGCACAATTGTAAGACTAAATACAGATACTCCTTTTATAAATATGATAAAATTAGAAATTCCAAATGATATAAATGCAAAATTTACTGCATTTAGAAATTCTTCATTTAAAATAAAGGGAGATTTGTTATTGTTCGGAAAGTTAGCTTCTCCGATCATGAGAGGTAATTTTAGGATTTTTGATCTAAGAATTCCTGAAATTTTGACATCTATGAATGAAGCTGAAATCAATCTTATAGGAAAGAATATAAATCTGGATGTAAGAAGACTTCTTTTAAACGATTCAGATGTTAATATAAATTTAAGAACTGATATAAATCCTCATCCTGTGTTTACTATTTCAAGATTAGATTTAAATTCGAGATTTATTGATATAGATAAACTGCTTAAAGTTCCTGAAGCTTTAAACAAATATTTAGCTAAACCGTCAGGAAATAAGACAAATGAACCTACAGATATTCCTGTTCTTCTTCGAAACGGACGTATAAGCATAAGAGAATTAAAGTCTGGTTCAATCAGAGCAACAAATACATCAGGTAGAATATCTTTGAACAATAATAATTTCTTTTTGAATAATCTTGATACAAGAGTTTTTGATGGTAGCGTAAACGGTGATATAACTGTTAATTTATTATCAATGCTTATTGATATTAAAACGATTGGTAGCAACTTGAACGTTGAAAAAGCATTAATAGATTTGGCAAATGTGAAAGATGCTATAACAGGAACTATGAGTTTTAATACTGATATAAAAATTGGTGGATCTACACCTGAAGAAATGATGAAAAATTTAAATGGTGTAGTTGTATTTTCAATATCTGATGGTCAACTTGGACCGTTTGGTAAAATTGAAAATATGATTATGGCAGAAAATATTAGAGAATCACAATTCTTCCAAACAGCTTTAGGCGGTATAATAAATAATCTTGCAACAATTGATACATCCCACTTTAAAACAATGGATGGTATTATTATGTTTGATGGCGGAATTGCGCGCATTAATCCTATTATAACGACAGGGAATGTTATGAGTTTACATATTGCCGGAGATTTTAATTTGTTGAAGAATACTGTGGATATGAAAGTGAGAGCAAAACTTGGGTCTGTAATTGCAAATTTATTAGGACCTTTATCTCAGTTAAATCCTGTAAATTTAGTACAAGCAACTCCCGGATTGAATGTAGTTATGGCAAAAACATTTTTCTTATTCTGTGAGACCCTTACGCCTGAGGAAACAGAAGCTTTGCCGCATCTTGAAACGCCGCTTGATGATAAAATGGCAACGAAATTCCAAATAGTATTGAGTGGAGATGTTGCAAAACCTTTGTCTTTAATAAAATCTTTTAAATGGCTCGCATTAGCTTCAGAAATTGAACAGGCAAAGAATTTTGTCAACACTTTACCTGATCCTTCTATAGTTGGTGATAGCGAAGATGCTACTTTAGAAAATATACTTAAGGCGCAGGAAGAAAAAGCTAAAGAAGATGCAAAATTAAAAAACAAAATAAAAAGATTTTTTAAGGAAAAAATATTAGATGATAAAGAAGACTAAAGGTGTAATGGCAAATGTTTGAAAGAATGTTTCAAAAATATATATCTATAAAAAATATTATATTTTTTATTATTGCAATTTTGTTTATAAGGTTTCTCGGACATATAGAAGATATTGCGATAATGTTTTTTGCTTCATTTGTAATTGCTTGCTCGCTAGATCCTTTGGTTGAAAAATTATCAAAAAAATATAAAAGACCCACGGCTTCAGCTATTGTAGTTGGAGGTGCTATATTAGGAATTTGTTTATTTTTAATCCCAATATTAATTTTAGCGATTCATGAAATAAAAATTTTTACGGTTTCATTTCCGCAGCATATTGAAGTTATAAAAAATTTTATAGCAAGTTTACCTTTTATAGATCATTCAATGTTATCAAATGTTGATATTGGCGGAATGATTACGTCTGCGTCAGGTGTAACAAGTCAAGTTATTGGTGAAACAATTAATATTGGTAAAAATCTTGGAGCCGCATTGATTTATCTAATTGGTTCAATAATAATTATTTATTATTTTATGGCTGATAAAGATACTGTACATAAAACTTTTTTAAAATTATTTCCTACTCCGATGCGAAATAGAGCTGATGAAATAATAAGTACCATAGCAAATAAAATTGGCGGTTACGTAATAGCACAAATTGCGGCTTTAGCAAGTGTTGGAGTTATTATGACGATTGGGCTTCTGATATTTCGAGTAGAATATGCTCTGTTGTTAGGATTGTTGACGGCTATCCTTGATATTATTCCGATAATAGGTCCTGCAATAGCCTTAATTATCTGTTTGGTAGTGTCTTATAAATCTGGTTTAGGGGTATTAGCACTTATTGTACTTGTGTTTTCAGTAGCTCAATTAACTCAAAATAATATAGTCAGACCATATATATTTAGTAAGTTTTTAGATATACATCCTATAATAATTTATCTGTCTTTATTTATAACTGCAAAGTTTTTTGGTGTTATAGGGCTTGTTTTTGCACCTGCAATAGCAGCAACAGCTGTAGTTTTGATAGAAGAATTGTATATGAAAAATTTGGAATAAATTCTAAATTAATAGTTGATTTTAGGATTTTTAATATATATTTTGTTTACTTTGAAAATTTCAACTCTTTGTGTAAGTTTAACACATATTAGACTAGGCAATTTTATTCAATGTATAGTAATTGCTCAGGAGTTTTTTGATAGAGTGAAGCAAATTAAAGACAACTCACCGATAAGTACTTATTCTACTTATCAAACTAGCCTAATTATCTACTTCAAAAAATATTTATTATTTATAATTAATTGTAAATTTTTTGTTACAATTTAAAGAAAATTGTAACATTTCTTCATGAAAAATACTTTATATATATAAGGGAAAAACTTAGGGGATAGAAAAATGTCATTCGACGTTAATGTATTGAGTTCAAAACCGATTATTAAAGCCGCAGCCTCTATGCAAAATGATGGCGGAGGAGGAAACCTCGGTTACATGTCTCAGGGAAGAAAAAAAGATGAAAAAGACAGAAAGTATCTTGATGAAAGTATTTTTTTAAAACAAAACGGACAAGATATTTTTGCTATAGGTAAAGAACCTGAATTACCTGAAGAAAAAAGTTTGTTAACAATGATTGTAGAATTTATAAAAAAATTACTTAAAAATTAATAAATTTTAATTTTATATTTACAAATCCTTTTTATAATTGTATTTTAATAATACATAAATGAAAAGGATTTTTTTATGAAGATAATACATTCACCCCTACCAAATGCAGGCACTGTAGTGTTGGAGAACTTTTATAACAAAGGAAAAGCATTACACAGAATTATTGAAACGACAAAAAATACAACTATAGACATTAATTATGAAATGTCAGAATTTTTGCCTACTCAATGGTACATCGCAAATTACAATGTCTACAAAAGAGGTAAAAATGGCATTATTTTGAAAATGTTGGACAAATCTGTTGCATCTCAAAATAAATCCACAGTTAAAATTACAGAAAGAATATTCAATAACAAATACTTGCAAACAACAATTGATAAGAGCGATAATAATATTACAAAAAATTCTAAAACTATAAATATATAAAATTGTAGATAATATTCTATTTTATGTTATTATTTTTTTATGGATAAGAAAAATATTAGAATTGGATTAATTGGACTTGGAACTGTTGGTTCCGGAGTTTTTAAAACTTTAAAAAATTTTGATAACGTTGAAGTTGTTAAAATTGCAGTAAAAAATATTAACAAACCTCGCAATATTGAAGGTTTAGATAATACAATGCTGACTGACAATCCGTATGAAATTGTTGAAAATCCTAATATTGATATTGTAGTAGAATTAATTGGCGGAATTGATCCTGCATACGATTTAATTAAAAAAGCTATTGAAAACGGAAAACATATCGTAACTGCTAACAAAGAACTTTTGGCAAAACGAGGGGAAGAATTATTCAGCTTTGCAGAAGAACATAACAAAGTAATTCTTTATGAAGCTGCAATAGCAGGTGGAATTCCTTTAATAATGCCGATAAAAACTATTCTTGCCGGAAACAAAATAAATAAAATTGAAGCGATTGTAAACGGCACAACAAATTATATTTTAACAAAAATGGATATGCAGGGAGCATCATACAACGATGTATTAAAAGAAGCACAAGCTTTAGGTTATGCAGAAGCTGACCCAACAGGTGATGTTGAAGGTTTTGATGCTGCATATAAGATTGCGACTCTTGCAACAATTACGTTTAAGAAACGCATAAAAATTGAAAACATTTATCGTGAAGGTATAACAAAAATTCGTGCAGAAGATATGCAGGCCGCAAACGATTTAGGTTATAAAATTAAATTGATTGCATCAGGACAAATTGATGAAGAAGGAAACGCTGATGTAAGAGTTCACCCTATGTTGGTGTCTAAAAAAGCAACACTTGCACATATTGATTATGTTACAAATGCAGTTACCTTAACAGGTCACCCTATTGGATGTATAACACTTTCTGGTCCCGGAGCGGGGGAATTTCCGACGGCAAGCTCTGTTGTAGGCGATATTTTATCAATAGCCGCCGAATTTGGAAATTCTGATTACATTTTACCAATGATGAGATGTAAGCATGAAGAAGATGCTAATATGATAGATATTTCACAAACAAAAAATAAATATTATTTATCAATTCATGCGAACAACAACATAGGCGTAATTGGTAAAATCGGAACAATTTGCGCAGAAAATAATATAAGTTTGGAAAGTGTTGTTCAAAAATGTGTTTCTGAAGATAATACGGCTGAGATTACAGTAATTACAGAGATTGCATCAGAAAGTGCAATGCAAAATGCAATTAAATTAATTGAAAATGACGGAAGCAAAGTAAACAGCCTGATTAGAGTTCAGGTATAGAAGTATGGATCGTTATTCGTATCGTTTATATATTCAAAAAATGGCTTGGCGTATACTTATAAGATATTGGTATATCGTTATACCTGTCATAATTATTCTGGTTAATGGGGCTGTTCTTAATAGTTCACATTTTGTCTGCCGATACTATAACAATGAATGTTATGTAAATGAAAAAATTTTTTATATTTTTGAATTTAAGGCAAGAGATATTGATTTCAACTCTATAAACCAATTTTATTCAGAGCAAAGCAAAAATCCTGTCCCTTTAATAAATAGTGATCGTAATTGGTACGGTATTTATGCAAAGACAAATAATAATAAAAATGAATTGATTATGGAGTCTTATCACAGCAATCAAGAAAAAACTAACAAAATTGTAGATGAATTAAATGAGCAGATAGGTAATCAATATATTAATATTGACATAAAATTTTAATGAAATACTTATCCGAATTTCAATTTGAGACCTTAGATAGAAAATTAAAAATTTGAACGAGGGTTTCTATTTTTGTGTTACAATAAACAAAAAAGCGAGGAAGACTATGTACTATCAAGGTTTAATAAATAAATTCAGAGAATATTTACCGGTATCTGAAAATACTCCTGTAGTTACACTCAATGAGGGTAACACACCATTAATAAAAGCTGAAAATTTGGCTAAAAAAATTGGAATTGAGGCTGAAATTTACTTAAAATTTGAAGGCTGCAATCCTACAGGAAGTTTTAAAGATCGTGGAATGACAATGGCTGTATCAAAAGCTAAAGAGGCAGGTTCTGGTGCAATAATTTGTGCATCTACAGGAAACACCTCAGCATCAGCTGCAGCATACGGGGCAAAAGCCGGCATGAGAACTTTCGTGCTAATTCCTGACGGTTATATTGCTTTGGGTAAACTTTCTCAAGCAATGATGTATGGTGCTGAAATTATTGCAATTCAAGGGAATTTTGATGAAGCGCTTGAAATGGTTCGCAAAATCTCTGACAATTATCCGATTACACTTGTAAATTCCGTAAACCCATACAGAATTGAGGGCCAAAAGACAGGTGCTTTCGAAATTATAAACGCACTAGGACAGGCTCCTGATTATCATTTTATACCTGTAGGAAATGCAGGAAATATTACAGCATATTGGAAAGGTTATAAAGAATGGTTTAACCTTGGTAAAATTCCTGCACTTCCTAAGATGATGGGATTTGAAGCAGAAGGTGCAGCAGCAATTGTTAAGGGAGAAAGAATTTATAAGCCCGAAACTCTTGCGACAGCAATTCGTATAGGAAACCCTGCAAGCTGGAAATTTGCTGAAGCTGCAAGAGATGAAAGCAACGGAATGATTAATTTTGTAACAGATGAAGAAATCGTAAAAGCTTACAAACTTGTAGCATCAACCGAAGGTGTGTTCTGTGAACCTGCATCTGCCGCATCAGTAGCAGGTTTGATAAAAGTAAAAGATCAAGTCAAAGAAGGAAGCAAAATCGTTTGTATCCTGACAGGAAACGGTCTGAAAGACCCTGATAATGCGATAAAATATTCAAATTCAGATGTCAAAAAGACCGCTGCAGATATGACAGAAATCCTGAAAGCTATGAATATATAAATTCATTATTTTCTCAACTTTTCAAAATATTTTTTCAAAATTTTGTCGCATTCATCTTCCATAATACCGCCAAAAACTTTGAGTTTTGAATTGGCAATTTTGCGCAGGTCTGTTTTTGAACCTAAGGCACCGTAATTATTATCATATGAACCGAAATAAACAGTTTTAATTCTTGAGTTAATAATCGCCCAAGCGCACATTGGGCAAGGTTCTAAGGTTACATACATTTCGCAATCATCAAGCCGCCATCTTTTAAGTTTTTGTTCAGCTTCACGAATTGCAAGAATTTCAGCATGGGCTGTAACATCATTTGTAGCCTCTTTTTGATTAAAAGCAGATGATAAAATTTCACCGTCTTTAACAATAACAGTTCCGACAGGAATTTCGCCATTAGCTCGTTTTGCAAGCTCTATTGCACGTTTCATTGTACGACCTCAGAAATTTTAGAGAGCTTTAATGTAATTTCAACACAAAAACCACAATCTTTGTTACTGTGGAGCTTAATATTACCGTCCATAGCTTCTATAAGCCCTTTTACAATAAACAGGCCTAATCCTGTACCTCTTGTAGTTCTTGTTGTGTTATCGTCAAGTCTTACAAATTTTTCAAACAACTTTGATAATTTTTGAGGTGGTATAATGTCACAATCGTTTTTTACATATATTTTTGCACAATCTTGTTCTAAATTAGAGTCAACAACAATTTTTGAATCCTCATATGCATATTTTGCAGCATTTTCTAAAAGGTTTGCAAATACCTGAATCAATCGGTCTTTGTCACCGTCAACCAAAGGAAAATCTTCTGATAGATTGAATATTATATCATGATGAGCTTTATTTTTTATAAGCATTTTTGCTTCTTCCAAAACCTCAGGGAGCCAGACCTGCTCTTTAATAGTTTTCAAACGCATTCCCTCAATATCCGGAATTGTCAACAAATCTTCAATCAACCTTTTCAATCTTTCTGACTGCTCTTTTATAATTCGCAAAGATTTTTGTTTGGTTTCTTCATCAATTTCAATATCTTGACGCATAAGTCTTGTCGTATAACCCTGAATACTCGTCAATGGAGTTCTCAATTCGTGGCTTACCGTATCTATAAGATTTGAACGAAATTCGTTTAACTGTTTCAATTCTACGTTATTTTTCTTTAACTGTTTATATGATTTGTGAATTTCATTTGCCATACGATTAAATTCAAATGCCAAAAATATGATTTCGTGTGGCGTAAATGCCGTTGTTAAAAGCCTTATTTGGCGTTCGTAATTACCTTTAGATATTGCAATGATTCCCTTGAACAACTGTCTTATATTGATATACAGGTAATATGTATAAATTCCAATTATAGCAATAATCGCAAGTGCTGCCGCCAAACAGGATAATATAATTTTCAAGCTATTTTCCGTAATTGAATTACGGGTTATTTTTTCTGTCGTATTAACGATAATCGTTATATTTGGATTTTCTTTTGAAACATACACAAGTGGCTGATTTTTTACATCGCCAAAAATAACAGGTCTGTCTTTTTTTAATTTATCAGGCAATAAAGATAGTGTTTTTTTATAATCTTCCTCTTTATAATTATATTCAGCGATCAAATTTCCATCACCAGAAATTATATATATTTGCCTTTTTTCATCCGGTAAAGAATGAAACAATTTATTTCTCATATCCGAAAGATTGTAAGTTGCTACAATATACAAGCCTTTTGATACAACTACAGGAACTGTAGCTCTTTTATTTTTCTTATTGTTAATTCTTATATTTTTAAGTTGTTCATCATTTGCAAAAACAAGTTTTTCGCACCCTACTAATTTTTCTCCCATATATTTTAGATATTCATTTTTTGCTTTTTGATTTGGTAAATATTTTAAAGAAATAGCAGTTTGCTCAAGACTGTTAGTTACAGTTTTATTATAAAAATCAATTTCATCAGATACCATATTAGCAATTAAAACCGCAGATTCACGTAATTGGTATCTTAAAGAATGCTGGTTAATATTGTTTATAATAAAACCGCTGATAGTAATGGGAATTATTACCGCAAAGAAAAATACTATCGCAATTTGTTCAACAATTTTTAAATGTTTATTAAATAACATTAACCCTCACCAAAAGGAGTCAGTTTATAACCGACATTTGTAACTGTGTGTAAGTATTTTGGATGTTTTGTATCAGGTTCAATCTTGTTTCTCAAACCGCCGACATGAACCCTTAGCATTCTGACATCTTCGTTGCTGTCATAACCCCAAACTTCATCAAGCAATGTCGCTAAAGTAACAGGATTGTTAAAATGCTGCATAATGCAATATAAAATTTCAAATTCTGTAGGGGTTAATTTAACCTTTTTGTTAACAATAGTAGCTTCAAGAGTTTCCGGAAAAATCTCTATATCGCCTACTTGTAAAACTTCGTCAGACAAAACAGTCTTGTCTTCGATCTGATTACGTCTTAAAAGAACCCTTATTCTCAAAAGAACTTCCTGAATATCAAAAGGTTTTACAAGATAATCATCGGCTCCGCAGTCAAATCCTTCAGTTTTATCATCTATAGTTCCTTTTGCAGTAAGCATTAAAATTGGGATTGACAATTTCGCCCTGCGGATATTTTTACATACATCAAAGCCGTTCATTTTAGGCATCATGACATCAAGCAAAATTAAGTCATAACTGTTATTCAGAGCCTTATTTAAACCTTCCATTCCGTCAGATGCAGTGTCGACAAAATAACCGCTTGCTTTTACGTCAAACTCCAAAAGTTCTCTGATTTCGTCATCATCATCTACAATTAAGATACGCTTTTCATTCATAAATTAATTTTATAAAAATTTATATCTTTTATCAATTGATTATAAAGAAATATTTATTTATGCTAAAATTGGTTTTAAAGAGGAGCTAAAACTATGTCAACTTTAATAATGATTTTACTTATAAGTATTTTAATTCTTGTACACGAAGCAGGACACTTTTTCTCTGCGAGATTGTTTAAAATAAAAGTTGACAAATTTGGTATCGGCTTGCCAATCGGTCCTACTTTATGGGAAAAAAAGGTCGGAGATATAACATTAATTATTCATGCTTTTCTTTTTGGGGGTTATGTTTCTTTCCCCGATGATGACAAAGATTCTGATATACCGCAAGATTCTCAAGACAGATTGCTAAACCGTCCTATCTGGCAAAGAGCAATTGTTTTTTCAGCAGGCGTAACAGCAAATGTTATTTGCGCATTTGTTTTGGTTCTTTTAACGGCTTTCTTATGGCACAACATGCCGTCAGGGAAATTTGACACTTACGTAAAAGAAATAACTGCGGAAAAAGATGCAAGTGTTTGGCAATCAGGCTTACAAGTCGGTGATAAAATAGAAGAAGTAAATGGTTCTAAGATTGACACAAAATACGGCATATATTTATATGCAATGTATAGCGCATCATTCGACGGAAAAACGAATAATGCATTAGTTGAAAGCAATTATGAAACCTTAAAAAAGAATAACCATGCTTTTGAGAAAGATGAAATAATACCGGAAGGTTTGATAGTTAAACTACCTAAGGCTCAAACTGAAAATAAAGTTGTCTTAAATAAAAATATTTTAAATGCTATAGAATTATACAAAACAAACGAAGTTAAACTTTCTGAAAATCAAATAAAATTAAGGGATAAAATTAAAAACAAAAAATATATTGAATCGGATGGCACATTCTCTTTAATGGATGTTGCATATGCAATGTCTGATAATATTAAACCTATAGATATGAAAGTTCTTCGTGACGGAAAAGAAATACAACTCAAAACAATGACATCAAACAGTGACGGTCTTATTGGTATTGTTCCAAATCAAAAGGAAATACTTATTCCTATAACAGGCGTAAAATCAGCATTTTCTGCAAGTTGGACTTATCTTTATAACGAAACAAAATCTATGTTAATTGTATTGGGACAACTGTTTACAGGAAAAATCCCATTGAAAAATATGCATGGAGTTGTGCTTATCACAAAAATGGGCGGAGACATAATTAGTCATGACGGCATTTTCTACGGAATACTTTTAACTGCTGTAATTTCTATGAATCTTGCAATTCTTAATATTTTGCCAATTCCGGCACTTGATGGCGGACACTTATTATTCTTGATAATTGAAAAAATAATGGGTAAACCTGTTGATGAAGAAATTGCAAATAAAATAATGAATGTATTTTTCTTATTATTAATTTTATTGCTTATATTTGTATTGTTTAATGATATTTATGTACTTGTAAAACCTTTATTCGTAAAGTAGGTCGTTATGGTTCAGGCAGTTATTTTTGATATGGACGGAACTATCTTAAATACACTTGAAGATTTGAAAGAGAGTGTTAATATCACGTTGTCAAATTTCGGATTTAAAACAAGAACTCTTGAGGAGGTAAGACAGTTTGTAGGCAACGGTGTAAAACTTTTGTTTCAACGAGCTTTGCCAGACAATACTGATAACGAAACTCTTGAAAAATGTATATTGTTTTTCAAAAAAACATATGCAGAAAATATGTACAATCACACAATTCCCTACGATGGTATCTTAAAGATACTGCAAGAAATTAAGGCTTTGGGGTTGAAAACTGCAGTAGTATCAAATAAATTCGATTTGGCTGTTAAGGAATTAAGTAAAAAATATTTTGGAGATTTAATAGATATTTCTGTTGGACAATCTGATGATGTTCCGCAAAAACCCGCACCCAACGGAACTTTTAAGGCAATGAAAGAATTAAATGTTCAAACAGCAATTTACGTCGGAGATTCTGATGTCGATGTTAAAACTGCAAAAAATGCAAATTTACAATGCATTGGCGTAACATGGGGGTTTCGTGATAGAGAATATTTAAAAGGCGCAGATTATATTGTAGATTCTCCAAAAGAGTTAATGCAAATAATAAGGAGCATGTAAAATGGAAAAGCTTTCTGTTAGTTTGGAAGATTATATTGAAGAAATTTATACACAAGTTTTGCGCAACGGTCAGGCTAAAGTTACTGCTATTGCAAATACATTAGGAGTAAAAAAAGCTTCAGTAACAGGAGCACTCAACACATTGTCAGATAAAAAACTTATTAATTATTCACCTTATTCATCTATAACTTTAACTCCTGATGGGGAAAAAATTGCAAAAAAAATATTACAAAAACACGAAAATCTATGCGAATTTTTTAAAGTTGTCCTAAATATTCCTGAAAAAGAAGCTATTGAAACAGCTTGTAAAATGGAACATATAGTATCAGAAAAGTTATTTAAAAATATGACTAAATTAACAAAATATGTTAAATCAGAAATAAAAGAACAAATAGATAATTTATATTAATTTTAATATGTTTAAATCTACTTGTAAATTGATTTTTATCATGCAATAATCTTGTTATCGAAAGGCTAGCCATGGCAAACACTTTAGCATATTTATTGGATGGAAAAATTTATATCAATTTGACAAACAGATGCACAAATGACTGCATATTCTGCCTCAGAAATGATAAAGATGATGTTTGTGGTCAAACCCTATGGCTTGATGATGAAAATTCAACTGCTAAAGATGTTATTGAACAATTTGAAAAAATATATATAAACTCCCCATCAAAAGAAGTTATTTTCTGCGGATATGGTGAACCTATGCTGAAGTTTGATGTTTTGAAAGATGTTGCAAAATATATTAAAGAAAATTATCCCAATATAAAAATTCGAGTAAATACAAACGGTCACGCAAATTTTGTTGAAAAAAGAAATGTTGTACCGGAATTAAAAGGGTTGGTTGATGAGTTTTCAGTAAGTTTAAACGGAGCAACAAAAGAGGAATATAATGAATATTCACAACCGAAATTTGATGAAGCATACGAAGAAATGAAAAAATTTATTAAAGCTTGTTCTGATGAAAATATTTCTGTTGTAGCTAGTGTTGTAGAAGGTTATAAAGGAAGACATTTAAACCTTGAAAAGTGTGAACAAATTGCAAAAGATTTGGGCGCAAAATTTAGAGTGAGAGAGTGGATTGTTAATGGTTACTAATAAAAGGAGTAAATTATGACAATACAAAAAATCTCAAATGAACCAAGTTTTACGGCAGGTAAATTAATCTATGTTGATTCTGCAGGAAAAAAACACAAACAAATACAAAAATTATTCTCTCCAATATTGGAAAAAGAGTTTAATGAAATTAGACAATTAATAAAAAATAAAAAATACAATTTGTATATTTCACTTAATAAAAGAGATAATTCATTGTATGAATTTAATGCAAACTATAACTATAGCAACGTTAGAGACTTTGATTTGTATAAAAAAGCTATTACTGTAACAACAAACAACCCTAATATGTTTAAAAGAGTTGCAACAATTGCAATGAACGATTTTGAACGAACAGAAATATATAAACACCCAAGTTTATACAGAAAAATTTTAAACTTTTTTAACTAAATAATTAGTTAAAAGCTCAAGAATTTTTGATATATAATTATTACATAACATATAAAGAAAGGATAAAAACATGACAGCAAATTTAGACAAAATCATGAAACCAAAGTCAATTGCGGTTGTAGGTGCTTCTACAAAAGAACACACAATCGGTTCTGACATTATGAAAAGACTTCAAGAATACAAATTTAAGGGAAATATTTATCCGATTAACCCCAAAGGCGGAATTATTGAAGGCCTTCAAGCTTACACTTCAGTTTTAGAAGTACCGGGTGAAATCGATTTAGCAATTATTGTTGTAAATGCTAAATTCGTTCTTGACACAATTGATCAATGCCACCAAAAAGGTATTAAAGGTCTTTGTATTATTACAGCAGGCTTTAAAGAAACAGGTAAAGAAGGTGCTGAAGCTGAAAAAGCACTTTTGGCTAAAGTTCAAGAATATGGTATGAGATGTGTTGGTCCTAACTGTTTGGGTGTTGTAAACACATTACCTGAAGTTTCAATGGACGGATGTTTTGCAGAAAGCCTTCCTGAACGTGGACATATCGGTTTTGTTTCTCAATCAGGCGCTTTAGGCGGCGGTATATTAAATATTTTGAAAGACTTAAACCTTGGTTTTGCACAATTTATTTCAATTGGTAATCAAGCTGATGTTAATGCAGAAACTGCATTGGAATATTGGGAAAACGAAGATGACGTTGAACAAATTCTATTATATATGGAATCAATTCAAAATCCTGCAAACTTTAGAAAATTAGCTTCAAGAATTTCTAAAAAGAAACCTATCTTAGCTCTTAAAGCAGGTAGATCTGCTGCAGGTGCTTCTGCTGCATCTTCTCACACCGGTTCACTAGCTGGTGCAGATAAAGCCGCTAACGCATTGTTGAATCAATCAGGCGTAATCAGAGAATACTCTTTGAAAAACTTGTTCTCAACAGCAAAAGTTTTTGCTAACTGCCCAATACCGAAAGGTGATAGAGTCGCAATTATCACTAACTCAGGTGGCCCAGGTATTATGGCAACAGATGCTGTTTGTGAATATGGTATGCAAATTGCAAAAATTACTGATGAAACAAAAGAAAAACTTAGAAGTTTCTTACCTTCAGCAGCATCTGTTAAAAACCCAATCGATATGATTGCATCAGCTCCTATCGAACATTATAAGCAAACTTTAGAAACAGTTATTGCTGATGAAAACGTTGATATGATAATTTGTATTTACTTACCGTTCTTAGGTTTAAAAGATATTGATGTTGCAAAAGCATTGATGGAAATTAAGGCTAAAAACCCTCAAAAACCTGTTATAGGCGTATTTATGACAAAATCAGAATTCTTCACAGCATTGTCTGATATGGATGTAAATATTCCGTTCTTTATGTACGCTGAAGAAGCTGCAGAAGGCTTACACAGATTGAATCAACAAAGATTGTGGATTGAAAGACCGGAAGGTAAAATCCCTGTATACGACGTTGACCACAAGAGAGCCGCAGAAATCATTGCTCAATCATTGAAAGAAGGAAGAGAACAATTAACAACTCGTGAATCTATTGATGTATTAGATGCATACGGAATCAGAGTTTGTAAATCAGGCTTTGCAAAATCTGAAGATGAAGCAGTATCAATTGCTGATTCAATCGGATATCCTGTTGTTATGAAAATGACATCAAAAACTACTTCTCACAAAACTGATGTTGGCGGTGTCAGAGTAAATATTCAATCAGCAGAACAATTGAGATCTGAATATCAAGACCTTATTTCTAAATTGGAAGCAAAAGGTTTGCTTGACGGTTTGGAAGGCGTAATCATTCAGGAAATGGTAAAAGGCAACAGAGAAATGGTTTGCGGTATCGCAACAGATCCTCAATACGGTCCGATGATGATGTTTGGTTTGGGCGGTGTATTTATTGAAGTTATGAAAGACGTAACTTTCCGAATTGCTCCTTTGACAGACATTGATGCTAAAGAAATGATTAAATCAGTAAAAGCATACAAATTGTTAGAAGGCGCAAGAGGTACAACTCCTGCTCAAATGGATCAAATTGAAGAAACATTGTTGAGATTATCTCAATTAGTTCACGACTTCAGCTTCATCGATGAATTAGATATTAACCCATTGTTGATTTCTGAAAAAACAGGTGAAGGCATTGCAGTTGACGGACGTATCAAAGTAAGAATGGAAGAAGCTAAACAAGCTATCGCTTGCGAATGCGGCTCTTGCTCTTGCTGTCACTAGGCAAAAAATTAACAAATTAAAAAACCGACCTTTTTAAAGGTCGGTTTTTTATTGACCACTTTTGATTTTAATGATTTAATATTTTTATGAATTACATTTTTTATTTTTTAATAGTAATTTCAATTGTTGTCGGGGCGATTAACGGAAAACTTTCAGATGTAGTTAATGCAATACTATCAGGAGCTGAGTTATCCGTAAAGGTTGCATTTTCACTTATCGGAATTATGGCATTTTGGCTTGGAATGATGAAAATTGCAGAAAAATGCGGACTTGTATCTTTAATTGCCAAAATTATTAAACCAATTACCAAAAGATTATTTAACGAAATTCCTGAAGACTCTCCAGCCATCGGTAATATTGCGATGAATTTTTCGGCAAATGCTTTTGGGCTTTCTAATGCTGCAACCCCTATGGGTTTGAAAGCTATGGAAGAACTTCAAAATCATAATATTGATAAATCATCTGCATCAAACGCTATGTGTATGTTGCTCGCTATGAATACTGCTGGATTTCAACTTATTCCTGCAACGGTTTTGGCTGTATTAATCGGAATAGGTTACAAAAACCCGACAGAAATAATTGCACCGACACTTTTGGTTACTACAATTGCATTTGTAAGTGCGATAGTTTTGGCAAAAATATTTGAAAAATTCTGGGCACCGCAGAAAAAAGATGGGGGTGAACAGTAATGTTTCATAATATAATGCAAATTATTTCTCTCTGGGCACTTCCTGCTATTCTTATTTTAATCCTAACTATGGGATTGGCGAAGAAAGTTCCTTTGTATGAAACTTTTACTGATGGCGCAAAAGACGGTTTTAAGGTTGCTGTAAATATTATTCCATATTTAGTTGCAATAATAGTTGCAATTTCAATGTTTAGAGCTTCAGGAATAATTGACTTGGTAGGACAAGTATTTGCTCCGATTTTATCAAAATTCAATGTTCCTGCAGATACAATTCCAATTATGATAGTTCGCTCATTATCAGGCTCTGCGGCACTTGGAGTGTTTTCTGATATTGCGAACAACCTCGGACCTGACAGCTATGCAACAAAATTATCTGCAGTAATGGTAGGTTCAAGTGAAACAACTTTTTATGTTTTGGCAGTATATTTTGGAGCTGTTGGTATTTCCAAATTAAGATATGCACTTTTAGTTGGTATTTTAGCTGATTTTATAGGGATTGTTGCAGCAATTTCGGTTTGCAATCTTGTGTTTTAGAAACCCAGCTTTGCGTATAACTAATATTCCTGTTTTCAACAACTGCTTTTACTAGTACTGCATAATTTATATCAATAAAGTTAATTTTGTCAATTCTTTCTATAACAAATTCTTTAGTGCCACAGTTATGACAAAAATGTTTTTCTGGTATAATTTCACCGTTTTTGATAATACCTTTGAGTTTAACGCCACAGCATGAACACCTCAACAAATACCACTGATTTTCAATTAGTTCACCACAATCAGGACAATATGCAAAATCAACATCCGGTGCAACATTGTGATGAGAACAATTTTTATTCTTTTTAAAAAACTCCATTATAAACATATTTTTTTATTAATAATGTTTTATAAAATGTCAATATTTTATTAATTTAACAAATTATTTGTCAAAACAACATATACAGCTTCAGTTCTGTTAGACACATTCAATTTATGCAAAATAGACGATATATGTGCCTTGACAGTATGATTTGTTACAAACATTTTCTCACTTATCTCATTATTGTTAAGACCTTTTATTAAATATTTTAAAACTTCATATTCTTTTTCAGTAAAATTCATTATAAAATCCCTCCGTTTTTTACAATTACAATTTAACATATTTGAAAAAAAGAATATTAATAATAATGCTTGTTTTTAAATTTATAAAAATTTTATTTTATTATAATTTATAGCCTAAAAAGAGCATTAAAAAGCAAAGATAAATATTATAATAGATAATTATGAGTGCAATATTTGGTATATTATTGGAAAACAGAATTGAAGAATCTCTAAAATTTCAAGAAATTTTGACCGAATGTGGCTGCAACATTCGCACAAGAATTGGTTTACACAATATTGGTGAATACAAGTGTATCAATAATGGGATTATTTTACTTGAAGTCGTAAGCAATATTAACGAAACTTATGACAAACTCGCAAAACATTGGCGAGTCCAAATTATGAGATTTTAAATATCAGTCATTATAAATATCATTCTTCAAGTTCAATGACTTCGTCAGTATTTGCAGCCAAGTTTTTACCTATAGATTTTTCCAAAGCTGCTTTTGCTGAACAATATTGGTATAGAGAACTATAATAGCTCAATTGTGCTTGTTGATAATTGATTTGTGCATCTTTCAATTCAGTTGGGCTTGCTTCACCAACTTTATATCTGCCGTATGAAAGCTCATAGTTTTCTTTTGCCTGTTTAACTGCTAACATTGCAACAGGAATTTGATTTTTCTTTTCTTCTAATGTCAAATATGCTTTTTGAATTTCCAAATAAATACTGTTTTGGGTATTCTTTGCTACGGCCAATTGTTTGTCATAAAGGTATCTTGCCTCTTTTATTTCGTTTTTTATAAGCATTCCGTTAATTGTCGGAAAGTTTAAATATCCGCCTAAATTGTAACCGTAATTTGATGTCGGAGTGCTACCGCCAACCATATACTGCCCTTCTATTGAAAGAGTCGGAAAATATGATTTTTTAACCAGCTTTAATGTTTGTTTTGCGCTTTCAACTTTAAGTTCGGCAAGTTTCAACTCAGGTCGTGCTTCTCTTGCAATTTCTATTGATTTCTTAAAGCTGATATCTACAGGTTGGTATCTTAACCGTTCAACAACATTGTATCTGTCTATAAAAGGTACACCCATAATGTTGTTTAATCTGGCAACTGCAAGATTAACTGCATTGTCAGCCTGAATTAATTGTAACTTAGAATTACTTAAATTAACCTCAGCGATGGTTACATCAACTTTGGGGTTCATGCCGATTTCGTAAAACGCTTTTGCTTGATTGTAGAACATTTCAAATTTTTTTACTGTATCTTCTGCTACACGTTTTTTTTCAAATGCGTATAAAAGATTGTAGTATGCATCTTTAGTTTGATAGATAACATCGTTAATAGTTGCGCTTAGAGTTGTTTTATATGCTTCATAGTCTAATTTTTTAATTGTAGCTTGGTTTTGTGTTACTCCAAAATCATATAGCATTTGCTGTAATGTAATTTGACCGAGTATATAATAATTAAATGTCAGGTTTTCCCCCAATGCGTCTGACAATTGTAATTGACGCATTTTTGTGTAACCTGTTTGCCAATTAAAGTGTGGAAAATAGTTTGACCAAACCTGCTTAATTCTTGCATCTGATGCCAAAATATCATGGAAAGCTGAATTTATTTGTGGGTTGTTACCAAGTGCAAGTTCCAAACATCTTTCTAACGTCATATCAATATTTTTTTCAACAGAACCTTCGATTATAAAATCAGCTTTGTCTGTGGCTTTTGGTAATACTGAATCAGAGGTAGGATATTCTTTTTCATTAACAACATTGCCGATAGATTCTCCTGAAGCAAAAGCCTCTGATAATGTTAAAATTATTATAAAAGATGTAATTAAAAGTTTTTTAATCATTATTTTTCCATTCTCTAATTTTTTTAGCAAAATTAATTTTCATCTGTTCAATAAGAACAAAGAATGATGGAACAAAGAATGTTCCGATAAATGCAACAGCAATCATACCTCCGAATACTGTCATGCCAACAGAGTTACGGCTCGCAGCGCCAGCACCTTTTGCAAATACAAGTGGAAGTAAACCTAATATAAATGCAATATTTGTCATCATAACTGCCCTAAATCTTAATCTAGCAGCCTGAAGTGCAGAATCAATAATGGACATTCCCCCTTCATGTGCCTCTTTAGCAAATTCTATAATCAAAATAGCTTGTTTTGTAGATAAACCAATCAACATTACAAGACCGATCTGTGAATATAAATCTAAAGAATATCCGGCAATGTATTGGAAGAATAAAGCCCCAACAAGTGCAATAGGAGAAATCAGCATTACAGCAAGCGGTAACATCCAACTTTCATATAATCCTACAAGAAACAGATATATAAATACAAGTGACATTATCAAAATAGGTCCGATTTGACCACTTGATTGTTTTTCCTGTAGTGAATTTCCAGACCAATTATAACCCATGTCTTTCGGAAGGACTTTATCGGAAATTCTTTCCATTTCTGCCATTGCTTGGCCAGAACTAACTCCGGGACGAGCTTGTCCGTTAATAGTAATAGCAGGGTACATATTAAACCTCGTTAAACTGTATGGGCCTACGATAAAGTCATTATTCATAACAGCAGACATCGGAACCATTGTACCCTTATTATTTTTTATAAATATTTTATCTAAATCTGCAACATTTTCTCTGAATGGTGATTGAGCTTGTAAAAATACACGATATACACGACCGTATTTATTAAAATCGTTTACATATGCTCTGCCAAAATATCCTGCCATTGCATTAAATACAGCGTTTATATCGACTCCTTGTGCCATAGCTTTGGAAGTATCAATATTTATCAATAATTGAGGCATGCTGGCTGTATAAGATGTGTATACCATTTGAAAATATGGACTTTTATTTGCTTCCGCAATCAATTTTTGTGCCTCATTATACAACTCCTCGGGTGTTCTGTCACCTTTATCCAATAGTTGGTATTCAAAGCCACCAAACATACCTAGACCTGAAATAGCCGGCGGAGAAAATATTGCAACAGTTGCAGAAGGATAATTCTGAAATTCCTTTTTAATTTTTCCCAAAATTGTGTCGAAAGATACATTTTTACTTTTACGCTTTGACCATTCATCAAGTCTTGCAACGATAAATGCTGTATTTTCTCCTGCAAAACCTACAAGATTAATAGTTGTTTTTACACCATCTATTTTTAAAACTCTTTGCTCAATTTCGTTTGAAACCATATTTGATCTTGAAGCCGTTGAACCATCAGGGAGCTGAATTTGAATAAATATTGCACCTCTGTCTTCTTGTGGTAAAAATCCTTTCGGAATCATATTAAACATTAAACCAATAAGAAATAAAATGCCAACATAAATACTAATAACAAGTTTTGGAGAATTTATAAATACCTTAACACTTTCAACATATTTATCTCTAACTTTGTTAAACCAATCATCAAATTTTTGTATAAATTCAAAATCGGTTTTTTCAACGTCATTTTTTAAAATCATTGCACAAAGTGCCGGAGATAAAGTTAGTGCAACAAGTGTTGAGAGTCCGATGGCTGAAGCAATACACAGAGCAAATTGTCTGAACATTTGTCCCGTTACTCCTGTCATAAAAGAAACAGGAACAAATACAGCCATTAAGACAAGTGATGTTGCAAGAACTGCGCTAAATACTTCTTTCATTGTAATTTCGGTTGCATCTTTTTTGTTTTTACCTTCCTGTATGTGTCTTTGAGTGTTTTCTAGTACAACGATAGCATCATCTACAACAAGCCCGACCGCAAGAACAAGTCCAAACAGAATTAACAGATTTATTGAAAATCCCAACAAATTCATGAATATAAAGACACCGATAAGCGAAACAGGAATCGCCGCAAATGGGATTAGAGTGGCACGGGCAGTACCCAAAAACAGGTACGTTACTATGCCGACAAGTAATACAGCGAGCCCGATTGCTCCGATAACCTCATTTATTGATTCACTTACGAAATCTGTTTCATCACGTTCTATATGATATTCAATGCCCTGTGGGAAAGTTTTGCTCAATTCGGCCATTTTCTTTCTTATTCTCTTTGAAAGATCAATAGCATTTGCTTCCGGTAATTGTGTAACAGAGATTACGGCAGAATCTCTACCTCCGATTCTTGAGAAATACGCATAGCTTTCTGCTCCAAGCTCTGTTCTTGCAATATCTTTAATCTTTATTTGTGAACCATCCGGCTTTGAACGAATGACAATTTCTTCAAACTCTTTCGGGTCTTTCAATCTACCCTTTGTTCTCATAGTTAATTTAAGCATTTGGGGAACATCTAACGGCTCATCCCCCAAATCACCTGTAGGAACTTGAGAATTTTGTGCCTGTATGGCATAAGTAACTTCTTCAACAGTTACCCCCAAACTAGCCATTTTATCTGCATCAAGCCATATTCTCATGGCATAATCCGATGAGCCGAATACTTGAACTTTACTAACCCCCTTTACACGAGCAAGTTCGTCTTTAATATAAATAGATGCGTAGTTTGCAACATATAAAGAATCATAGGTATGTGTAGGTGAGTTAATTGCAATCATCATAATTCCTGGACCGCCGGTGGATTTTTGAACGGTCATGCCGAACCTTCGCACTTCTTCAGGTAAGCGAGGGGTTACAAGTTGTAATCTGTTCTGTACGTTTACTACTGCCATATCAGGGTTTGTTCCGACTTCAAAATATATTGTAAGTTGGTATGAACCGTTTTGTGATGTTGAAGTCATATAAATCATGTTTTCAACACCATTTAATTGAGCTTCAACAGGAGCTGCGATAGTATCTGCTATAACATCAGAACTTGCACCTGCATAGGTAGCTGAAACTACAACCTGAGGAGGTGTGATTGATGGATATTCTTCCAATGGCAACTGAGTCATCATTAATATGCCGGCTAGCATAATTGCTAAAGATATTACTATAGCTAATTTGGGGCGTTTTATAAATAAATTTCCTTGTTTGTTGTCTTTTTGCATCGATTTACCTTTTTCATCAAAGTTACTGTGTTATTAAGGTGTTATTGCACTATGTTCATTTCGTTTTGTTATTTTGGTAAAATTGCATCCGAATTTTTTATGTAAATACCTAATCTTTTTGTACCTTAGTGCTTTTGTTATCTGTTACACTTTCCGTTTTAATTTTTTTCATTTCTTCCTGAGTAACAATAGTTACAGGAGAACCCGGAATAACTTTCTGTAATCCGTCGATTATTATTTTATCGCCTTTTTTTACTCCTTCGGAAATCAACCAATTATCATCAATTTGAGTTACTGTTTTTATATAAGTTAATTGTGGAATATTCTTGTCATCAATCTTATAAACGTATTTGCCTGCCTGATTTTCCATAACAGCAGTAACGGGGACTAAGGGAATATTACTTGGTTTATTTGCATACAATTTTACTGTTACATAATCACCATGAATTAGTGCATTATCAGGATTTTCAAACGTTGCACGCAATGTTACAGTACCTGTTGAAATATCAACCTTGTTATCCTGAAAATCTTGAACACCTGTATATTGGTATTTGTTGCCGCCAGACATTATCAATTCAACTTTTCTGTTTGTATTATCAGATTTATCTGAATCAACGAGTGATTGAAAATCTTTTGAATCCAAAGGGAATGTGATATATATAGGATTTGTACTGTTTATAGTGGTTAGAGCTCCCGTTTGTGGTGTAACGTAGTTTCCTACGGTAACGTTTATTATACCTATTTTCCCGTTAACAGGAGATTTTACATTTGTGTAACCGTAATTTCTTACCGCATCATTGTATTTGACTTGAGCAGAAGCAAGTTGTGCTCTTAAGGAATCTCTTTGAGATAATATTTGGTCGTATTTTGCTTTTGCAATATAGTCATTTTTTACAAGTTCATTAGCCCTTACAAGTTGTTTTTCGGCATAATCAAGTTGTGCTCTGAGGTTTTTAACATTAGCAGCAGCGGAGTTCATTGCGTTCAAATACTCAGTAGGTTCAATTTGAAAAAGGATTTGTCCTTGTTTTACATAGTCGCCTTCTTTGAAATAGCTTTTCTGTAGATAACCAGCTATACGAGCTAAAACATCAACTCTGTATTGTGAAACTACTCTGCCCGGTGCCTCATAATTTCTTATTACACTTGTTTCCACAACTTCATGTAATGCTACAGGTGGCGCCGGTTTATTTTTTTTATCTCGTTCTTGAATGAAGTTGCTTACAATTCCAAAGCCGTAGCGCAACAATATAGCACAAACTATTACCGCTACTACTATAATTATATTTTTTTTCATTGACTCTCCCTAACCTTTTACTAAGAAAATTCTATTATACAAGGATTTTAATGTCAATTATTTCTAAGATATTCAAGAACTTTTCTTAATGCATTTCCTCTATGAGAAATTTTATTTTTCTCATCCTCAGAAAGTTCAGCCATTGTGCATTCATATCCGTCAGGCACAAATATCGGATCATACCCAAATCCGTTTGTACCTGCTTGTTTTTCAGCAATATATCCATGACATTCGCCGATAGTCTGAAAAATGATATCACCATTTGGTTTTACAAGTGACATTGAACAAACAAATTTTGCTTTTCTGTTTTCTGCATTTTCGATATTTTTTAGTAATTTATCAATTCTTTTTTGTGGTGTCTCAGCATATCTGGCAGAGTATATGCCAGGTTCTCCATTTAGTGCTTCCACACATAAACCTGAATCATCAGCCAATGAAATTTCACCACTCAACCTTGCAGCTTCACGTGCTTTTATTAATGAATTTTCTTCAAAAGTTTTTCCATTTTCTACAGGATCAAAACTTTCGGGCGGCAAGATAAATTCGATTCCGCAGTTACCTGCTATAGCTTTTAATTCCTGTAATTTATGAGGATTTCCTGTAGCAAAAACTATTTTCATTTTCCAAACCTTCTTTGACGGTTATGAAATTCTTCAACAGCCTTAGCAAGAGATTCTTTACCAAATTCAGGCCAATATTCTTTAACTATCAATATTTCAGAATATGCAATCTGCCAAAGCAAATAGTTTGAGATTCTCATTTCACCGCCTGTTCTGATTAACAAATCGGGATCCGGAATATTTTTTGTATAGAGATTTTGAGAAATAATTTCTTCAGTGATTTCTTCTGGCTTCAAACCTTTTTGGGTAATAGATTTTACAGCGTGTAAAATTTCATCTCTGGCGCCATAGTTAAATGCAATTTGAAGATTAACACCTGTATTATTTTTTGTTGTCTCAACAGAATTTGCAAGAATTTTTTGAAGTTTTGAGCTCAACTTTGAAATGTCACCGATAAATGATATTTTAACACCTTCGGCATGCATTTCTGCTAGTTCGTTTGTTAATGTAAGGGCAAGAAGCTCCATTAAAAAATCAACTTCTTCTTTTTTTCTGTTCCAATTTTCTGTGGAAAATGCGTATACAGTCAAATATTTAATCCCAAAATCATCACAAGCTCTGAGAGTAGTTTTTAGGGCTTCTACACCTTTTTTATGTCCCATTGCAGAGGGCAAACCTTTTTCTTTTGCCCAACGTCGATTGCCATCCATAATAATTGCAATGTGCTGTAGGTTTGTATTTTTAACTATTTCAGCTATTTTTAAATCTTTTTCAACTGTTTTCATAACTTTAATTATATTTCAAAATATAAAAATTACAATAAAATTGATTTGTAAAAATATATGTTTGTGTGATAATTATAATTGAGGCTAAATATATAATAGCGAAGTACACAATATAAAAAGGAAAAGACAAAATGGCTAGAAAAACTCCATTGGAAAAAATCAGAAACATTGGTATTGCTGCTCACATTGATGCCGGCAAAACCACTACAACTGAAAGAATTTTGTTCTATACAGGTAAAACCCACAAGATTGGTGAAACTCATGACGGTGCTGCGGTAACCGACTTTATGGAACAAGAAAAAGAAAGAGGTATCACTATTCAATCAGCTGCCGTAACTGCTGAGTGGAAAGGACACCAAATTAACATTATTGACACCCCGGGCCACGTTGACTTTACAATCGAAGTTGAACGTTCACTTCGTGTATTGGACGGTGTTGTTGCTGTATTCTGTGCAGTAGGCGGTGTTCAATCTCAATCAGAAACTGTTTGGAGACAAGCAAACAGATACGAAGTTCCTCGTATGGTATTTGTAAACAAAATGGATAGAACAGGTGCAGATTTCTATCGTGTTGTTGATCAAATTAAAACAAGATTAGGCGCAAATGCTGTTCCTATTCAATTACCTATTGGTGCTGAAGATAAATTTACAGGTTTGGTTGACCTTATGACAATGAAAGCTGAAATTTATACTAATGACTTAGGTACAGATATTAAAGAAGAAGATATTCCTGCTGAATTACAGGCAAAAGCAAAAGAATACAGAGATGCAATGGTTGAAGCTATTGCAGCTGAAGATGATGCTTTAATGGAAAAATTCTTTGAAGATCCTGATTCAATTACAGTTGAAGAATTAAGAGCTGTTTTGAGAAAAGCAGTATGTAACAATAAAATTGTTCCTGTATGCTGTGGTACAGCATTTAAGAACAAAGGTGTTCAATTGTTGTTAGACAACGTTGTATACTACATGCCATCACCTGTTGATGTTAAAGCTATCGAGGGTGAATTGGAAGACGGTACAAAAACAGAAAGACATTCTTCTGACGAAGAACCGTTCTCAGCTTTGGCTTTTAAAGTTATGACTGACCCGTTTGTTGGTCGTTTAACTTTCTTGCGTGTATATTCAGGTAAGATAACCTCAGGTTCTTATGTATTGAATGCAACAAACGGAAAGAAAGAACGTATTGCTCGTTTGGTTCGTATGTATGCAGATCAAAGACTTGAAGAAAACGAAGTATACGCAGGCGATATTTGTGCAGCAGTAGGTTTGAAAGACACTACAACAGGTGATACATTGTGTGATGAAAAAGCTCCGATTATCCTTGAAAAAATGAGTTTTCCTGAACCGGTTATTTCTGTTGCAATTGAACCAAAAACAAAAGCAGACCAAGATAAGATGGGTATCGCTCTTCAAAAACTTGCTGAAGAAGATCCGTCATTCAGAGTTAAATCTGATACAGAAACAGGTCAGACAATCATTTCAGGTATGGGCGAACTTCACCTTGATATCATCGTTGACCGTATGTTGAGAGAATTTAAAGTAGAAGCTAATATCGGTAAACCTCAGGTTGCATACAGAGAAACAATCAGAGGAAACGCTGATCAGGATTCTAAATTCATCCGTCAGTCAGGTGGTAAAGGTCAATACGGACACTGTAAAGTTCGAATTTCTCCAGCTGAAGAGAATGCCGGATTTGTATTTGAAAATAAAATCGTTGGTGGTGCTATTCCTAAAGAATACATCGAACCTGCAAGAAAAGGTATGGAAGAAGCTCTTGAAGGCGGTATATTAGCTGGATTCCCAATGATTGACGTTAAAGTTGAACTTTACGATGGTTCTTACCACGAAGTTGACTCTTCTGAAATGGCGTTCAAAATTGCCGGTTCTATGGCAATTAAAGAAGGTTGTAAGAAAGCTCAACCTTGTATTCTTGAGCCTATGATGAAAGTTGAAATCGAAATTCCTGATGAATTTACAGGAACAATCATCGGTGACATTTCTCGTCGTCGTGGCAGAATCGAAGGTCAAGAACCTCTTGGCAATACAGGTAACGTAATTGTTAGAGCTATTGTTCCTTTGGCAAACATGTTTGGTTATGCAACAGACTTGAGATCAAATACTCAAGGACGTGGAACATTCTCAATGGAATTCCAAAAATACGAACAAGTTCCAGGAAACGTTGAAAAAGAAATTATCGAAAAGGCAGGAGCTAAGGCTTAGTCTTAAAACAGATAATAATAATTAAAAAAAGAGGTCGAAAGACCTCTTTTTGTATTTCTTGAATTTAATCTATTTTCTCATCAAATGGAAATTGAAATCCGGATGGAAAGATTCAAGCCATGGCATAATTTCTTCTTGCGGCATTTCTGTTCTTGTACCATCTTTTGCTGTTTTTACTACATTTTGCGGAGCATCAACTTCCAATCCACCGCCAGGTCTCAATTCACGATTGCTTGGAACTATTTTATAGTTTGTCATTTCATATACAGTTCCGTCTTTCATTCTTACAATTTCTTTTGACGATACATTTGAACCTTCCGCTATAAAACTATCAACGCGTTTTACGGGCGAAGATTTTGGGAAAGTCATCCTATTGACATTTGTTATCAAACCAGTCAATTCATCTTCATGTCTTGCATATGGCATAGTTCTGACAATACCGCGTGGTGAAATTACAACACGTTTGTCATAACCTCGTTTGCCGTTTACACCGGCTACTCGTTTACCCTTATATATAATGCCGGTTCTTAAATCTTTTGAATACCATTCATCAGCTCCAAAACTATTTGAGTTTACCCACTTTTGCCATTCGGTAATTTCATTGGTTTGTTTATTAACTTCTGCTTCCATTCTTGAACCGTCTGAATAGTTAGTTTTAACTTTAACATAATTTTCATTTACATTTTCTGTATTACGACTTACGATTGTCGGTTTTACTTTTACTTTTGATTTCTTTTCGTTTAAAATTCTTGGTTTTCCGCCTCTTCCGTATGAATCATAAAGGATTTCTACAGTTTCACCGTCTTTGGTTGCATTAGTAACGGTTCTTGTCGGCTTTTGGGTTAACGGATTATAAGATGTACGACGGAATGTTTTATCTGCTAATTCAATATTCACTTGTGTTGTTATACCGTCTTTATTAACAGTTTTAACAGCTTTTGCACCATTCAAACTATGTTTTTCATAAACTTTGCTGCCATCTTCAAGAGTTTTAATTTCTTTATAAGTTAAACCATTTTTAACTCTTTTCATAAATTTTGCAATTTTGCTTGCAAATTCTGCATTTTCTTTTGTAATTTCTTCATTCGCCTGTCTTAAAGATAAATTTTCTCTGTCTTTAGCTGCCAATTCTTTTAAATGAGCCTCTTTCATCGCGTTCATTGCTTGTTCATTAGCCATTTTAACTTTTTCAACACCGACTCGCGCAATTTCATCCATTTGTCTTTCGACTTCTTGAGCTGTTTCTCTAATAGCCTTTTGAGCACTTTCCGGTGTAACACCACCCATAAATTTTTTTTCTAAATTTTGTGCACCTTTTGCTATAATTTCATCAAGCCTAATTACCATTAATATTCCTTTCATATTTTCCCTACATAATTTATTAAAATACGAACCAGCAAAAATATTGTCACAGCATGGGCTATACTTATACTATGCTACACTATGCTATGAAGCATTATGACTGAATTTCAGCCATTGTAAAATTTTATAAATTTTTTATTACAATAATCAAACGGCTATATCCGTTTTTTATCTGATCAAATTATATAAATCTATTTCTGTTCTTTAAAAGCTTCTAATTCAATATATTTATTGGCAGAATCTGTTTTTATTTGTCCTGTGTTTAATGCAATTAATCCAAATCATTAATAAATTATTAGTTTTAAATAAACTTAACATTTCTTAAAAAACACTAAAGATTTATACAAAATGTGCCGTAGACATGATTACAGGTACTATTATAAGGAAAATCTATTATGGGAATGGCAGCATCACAAGCTAGATTGTTAAGTATAACAGCCAGAATGACCAATAATGAAAATACAGGTCAGGCAGTTTCTTATTCAAAACAACGTCTTGCAGATCAAACTCAACAGATTACAAATGAATATAATGAGGCTTTGAATGCTACCAAATTAACAGTATTAACAGGATTCAACGGTTCTGTTGCTAATTACGAAGATATTTCTTATAACAGAATGACAGGTTTGGAAATGGCAACAAGTGCGAAACAATATGTTGTAACTGACACTAAAGGCAGAGTTTTGGTTACTGAAGCACTTGCTGATGCATTTATAAAGAGTAAAGGCAACTACAATATGTTTTTGGCTCAAATTGTTGATCCTTCGACTACAAAACATTATTCTCAAGCAGATATAACTGTTCAAAAGGATTATAGTTTTGACAGTGACGGTAATCCGATTGGCAAGACTGAAGAACATGAAAAAACTGAACAACAAATCCATGAAGCGTGGGATAAATATTTTGCATCTGTAGGTATAAACAAATTTATGCCTGAACACGATTTGGGTATTTGTTTTACAGAAACATATGCTTACGGAACAGATGGTACAAGTGTTGATGACTATAGCATCGGTGACGGTTATGCCGGATTTAAAAAAGCACAAACTGATGAAAATGGAAATATATTATATGAACCAAAAGATTTAGAAGATGAATTTGGAAATATTATAACTGATAAAGATGGAAATGAAATTCAAGTAGACGATTTAACAAAACCGATATATGAAAAAGACAGTTCAGGCAATTATATTTGGGAACCAATTATTTATGAAGGCAGTTCTCAGGAATCAAGAGATTTGTATGACTATGCAATGGCAATAACAGAAGCTTATTTAAGAGTTGGAACAGGTGAAAACGGAGTTGCATTCAGAAAACAATATAATATAGATGACTATAAATCAGCCGCATATTTGGAAAATAATAATGAATTAAAATATTACAGAAATATTTTCAGTAAAATGCAACAGAGTGGATTTGTCACTTACACTCATACTCCTGCAAAAGCAACCAATGACAAAGATCATTATATCTATGATGAAACAACAAAAGGTACTAATAAAGTAGTTAAAAACCCTTTGCAAGATAACTATTCATTTGAAGCTGCATTGAGAGATGGTTCTTTGAAGTTACAATACTATTCTTCAACAGAAAAGAAATTTATTTCTACAACTATATCAGAAGACAATTGTATTCAAGAAGTTGCTGATGAAAGAGCAATTGCAAGAGCTGAATCAAAATACAATCAGGATATGGCTGATTTAGAAAATAAAGATAAAAAATTCGATCTTGAATTGAAAAAACTTGATACTGAGCATAAAGCTTTAGAAACAGAATACGAATCTGTTAAAAATGTTGTAAATAAAAATGTTGAAACTACATTCAAAATGTTCTCATAATTAGTTGTCTAAGATTAAAAAATTTGCTATAATCTCTAAAAAGGTTGGTTTTATGAGATTAAATAATGTTTCAACAGAAACTTCTATTCAATTGGTTATTATAATGTCAATAATCACATCTGTCATGACTATTGCGTTTATAATTGCATATACAACAACATCAATTTCTGATGTTTCGTTTTTCGGATTTTTTCAATGGTTGTTTAACATGTTTCAATCATTGAGAACTGAAATGGCAGATGAACCAACTTTACCTTGGTTAATTTTATTGTTAGTTGTTGGCTCATATATTGGATTTATCGGAGCAATAATTTCAAGATATACTGCAATAACACGTTTTAACAGCGGATTAAATGTAAAGTACATAAATTTTTTAGATGGCAGAATTGAGTTTTTCTTTACAAGACCTGAGTATAATATCGTATGTGCATACTCGGATGTTGAAAAACTTTATATGGATATACAATCAACCCTTGTTCATACAAAACATGGATCGCACATAGTATTTCAACAACTGAATTTGACATTTAAAATCTTAAACGGTAAAGAATTTAAACTTTCAAACACAACTTCATCTCCTATGAAATTGATTTATAAAATCATTGATTGGACAAGAGGAGTGCAAAATTTTGATTATGGTTTTTCCGGCTACGGAGAAATTGAAGATTACAAAGAAAAAATTGATAAATATTTGCAAAGCGGTTATAAAGATATAGTCGGGAAAGATGGTGAAGCAAAATTAAAATGGCTGTCTATAATATTTTTTATTATTGGTTCATTTTTTATTTTTTCATTTAAAGATATATTTACTACAATGGTTACAGATCCCGCAATTGGCTTTATGCTCATTCCGTTTTCAATATTTTTTGTATTATCTTTCATTTTTGACATAATCCTTGTTGTAGATAAAATTCGTGATAACAACTTTAGAGGACGTAATGGATAAATCCGAAATTGATAAAAAATTAGAAGAAATTTCAGACAAATTTATGCCTGAAGAAATATCAGAAAATGATAAAAATGAAATTTTATCAGATTTGAATTTAATTTTAGAATCAGATCCGACAAATACAGACGCACTTACTTGGAAAGCTCTGTTATATCAGTCATCTAAAGATTATGAAAATGCAATTGCTGTGTATGAGGAAATTTTAAAATTTAATCCTGACGATAAAAATGTTAAGGAAAGTATAAAAAATTGCAGAGAATTTATGCAATGGGAATTAGAAAGAGAAAAACGCTACAAAGAATACAGCAAAAGTAATACTGATAGTAATGCTCCTGATCTATTGGAAAAAGTTTCTATCTGGCATATTTTGATTGTTAAAGCAATAGTTATAGCAATTATTATTTATGTTGCTTTTATGCCTTTAATTTCGGCAAATTACGATAAAAAAATACTTAAGAAATCTAATAGAGTTGAACAATCTCAAACTAAATATAAAGTTTTAAATGAAGAAAAAGCATCTAAAACTACTGATTTTATAGACTTGAAAATAAATCCAATGTCAGACTACGACTATTTGAGCAAAAAAGAAATTTATAACATAAGAAAAAAATATGTAAGCGAATCTGTTTTTGCAAATCCGAATTACGAACCGTCAGAAGAAGTCTTTGGGCAAATTGTTGACGGCAAACCTTGGTGGGGCGATATCAGATGTGATGAAATGAATTATAAAGGGGATTATCATGAACATATTGAAGGTAATTCAAAAGTAAGTATTCAAATGAATAATCCGAATATCCTTGTTGGTTTGAGCAAACCTTATATGCCATGGAATAAACCTGAATATGATGAAATATATGGCAATTTTTGTACAGCAGAATATTCAAGATTTATTCCATATTCGCTAAAATATAATAAAAAAGATAATATTTTTGTTGCAATATACAAGGTTCCAAGGGAGTTTCTCGATTTTAGGTATAATATAGATGGTAAAAGTCATCGTTTTATGATGCAATTATCCGGGTTAAATGCCAGAGATTTTGGATATGATTATGTTTGGGCTTTTGAATCAAATAATATAAAATTTCGCAATACTCACGAACCAAATGTTGAAGATGAAGTACAAAAATTTCAAAACTTTATTCATTTAGGCGGAAGTTGTAAATATAAAGATGGTTGTAATAATATTTCTCCGATGCAAATACCTTTGATAATTAAAGTTACGGATTTGCCTGCCGAAATAAACTTGAAATTATGGAAAAAATATCCATCCAATAAATATTCTAAAGCAGATATTTATTACAAAATAATTTTTGAAGAATTGTAACATTCAAAGCAAAAAATTTTTTCTTTGGTTTTTCATGATACCATTAGAATTAAAAGGAGAATTATTGTGCGTGTAAATAATGTTAGCCCTACATTTAAAGGTGAAGGTGATGTTTATATAAGATATAATGATGGGAAAAATGCCAAAAACCCTTTTGTTAACAATGAATTATTAAAGCTTATGGAAGATTTAAGAAAAGAACATATCTCAGCTGCAGTAGCCTTTAAAAATGATGTTATAGAAATAGTTTCCCCTTCTCAAAAAATGATTGATGCTTTAGCAGATACAAATTTGGTTTGTAGAGTACAAAGGGGTAATAAATTAAAACTTATAATTTAGTACAAATTAAAAAACCTTCTCAATTCTGAGAAGGTTTTTTATTATGTTTATATTGCTTCTGCACATTCTTCACATATACCGTCAGAATTTAATTTTCTAAACTTCCAGCAACGTGCGCATTTTTCACCTTCTGCTTTGCAAACCCAAACGGTATATCCATCTTCTTTGTGTTCATTGAGCACATTTTCAGGTTTATTTGTTGTTACATAAGCCTGAGATGTAATAAATATATTGCAAAGTTCGTCCTCATTTGCTTTCAAAATATCAGCATCATCAGCATTTATATAAACTGCAACTTCTAAAGAGCTTCCGACTTGTTTTTCTGCTCTGAGAGGCTCAATTGCACGAGTAACAACTTCCCTCGCTTTCAAAATTTTTGCAAAATCTTGTTCAAGCTTCTCATTGTTCCATTTTTCGTTAGGTTTACACCAATCAGAAAGCAGAATACTCATCAAACCGCCTTTTTGACATTCAGGAACACTCATCCAAATATCTTCAGCCTGATGCGGCATAACAGGAACGAGCATTCTAACTAATGTTTGCAATATTTCATACAAAACAGTCTGGCATGCACGTCTTGATTGTGATTTTTTGCCCGCAGTATACAATCTGTCTTTAACAATATCAAGATAGAATGAGCTCAAATCTACTGCAGCAAAGTTTTGAAGCTGTTGAAAATATTTGTAGAATTCGTAATTTTCAAAGGCTTCCGTAACACTTACAATCAAGTGATTTAATTTGTGTAATGCAAATTTATCAAGTTCTTTTAAATCTTCGTACTTGACATAATCTACAGCAGGGTCAAAGTCAAACAAGTTTCCAAGCAGGAATCTTGCAGTATTTCTTGTTTTTTTGAATATTTCCGCTAATTGTTTAATTATGTTATCACCGATTTTTGTGTCATTACGATAGTCAACAGATGCTGCCCACAATCTCAAAATATCTGCACCGTAGTTTTTGATAATGTCGTCAGGTCTGATATAGTTGCCCAAAGATTTTGACATCTTTCTGCCGTCTTCGCCAAATACAAATCCGTGAGTTAATACTGATTTATAAGGTGCGATACCCTGAACTGCAACTGATGTCAAAAGTGATGATTGGAACCAACCTCTGTGTTGGTCTGAACCTTCCAAATACATTTCAACAGGGGTTGTGCCAAGTTCTTCACTTCTCTTATTTACAACTGCTCGCCAAGTTATACCGGAATCGAACCAAACGTCCATAATGTCATTTTCTTTTTTGAAATGATTCTTTCCACATTTCGGGCAAACAAAACCATTCGGCAAAAGTTCTTCTATATTATGGTTTACCCACGCATCAGAACCTTCTTTTTCAAAAAGTTCTGCAACGTGATTGATTGTTTCATCAGTAACTATCACTTCACCGCAATCTTCGCAATAGAATACAGGAATAGGAACACCCCACGCACGTTGGCGAGAAATGCACCAATCGGTACGTCCGGCAACCATGTTGGAAATTCTTGCTTCACCACTTGCTGGTATCCATTTAACTTTTTTAATTTCTTCTAAAGCTTTGTCTCTGAATTTGTCAACTTTTACAAACCATTGAGGTGTAGCTCTGTATATTACAGGATTTTTACATCTCCAGCAGTGCGGATAACTGTGATTTATATCTTGGGCTTTTAATAAAGCTCCGCATTTTTCTAATTTTTCTATTACAATTCCGTTTCCTTTGTAATAAGGAACGCCAATCAAGTCAGGATCATTAACTTCATCTGTCCAAACACCTTTTGAATCTAAAGGTGAAAATACTTCAATACCGTATTTACATCCGACCTCATAGTCTTCAAGACCGTGACCAGGAGCTGTATGAACAGAGCCTGTACCTGCATCAAGAGTAACGTGTTCTCCCAAAATAATTGGAGATTTTCTGTTAACAAGAGGATGAATTGTGTTCAAAAGTTCCAAATCTTGTCCAATACAAGAACCTAAAACTTTAATATCGCTTTCTTCCCATTCAACATCAGCTAAGAATGAACCTAAAAGTTCTTGAGCAACAACGTATACATCACCTTTGTATTCAAAGAAAGTATATTCAAATTTTGGGTGCATGCTGATTGCCATATTGGATGGAATTGTCCAAGGAGTTGTTGTCCAGATTATTGCATATATATTTCTATTGTCATTCTGAGCGAAGCGAAGAATCTCATTAATCTTATTTGTGCTTTCATCATCAAATTTAAATCTTACATAAATTGAAGTTGAAGTATGATCTGCATATTCAACTTCCGCTTCAGCAAGAGCAGTTTCGCAAGACGCGCACCAATAAACAGGTTTTAAACCTTTTTCAACGTATCCTTTTTTATACATTTCACCAAATACTCTGATTTGTTCAGCTTCAAAGTCAGGTCTGATTGTCAAATAAGGATTTTCCCAATTCCCAAGCACTCCAAGACGTTTGAACGCTGCTTCTTGACCTAACAAACTTTTATGAGCATATTCACGACATTTTTGTCTTAATTCGTAAGGTGTAAGAGCACTCCTTCCGCCCTTAATATTTTTTACAACGGCGTTTTCAATTGGCAAACCATGAGCGTCATACCCGGGAACAAATGGGGTATAGTATCCTGATTGTGCTTTATATTTTAATAAAATATCTTTTAATATTTTATTCAGGGCAGTTCCAACGTGAATTTTTTCGGAACTTAAGTATGGAGGGCCATCATGCAAAATAAATTTATTAGCCTTATCTCTTTGCCCTATAATTTTTTCATAAATTTTGTTTTCTTCCCAAAATTTTTGAATTTCCAATTCTCTGACAGTCGCATTTGCCCTCATCGCAAGCGTTGTTTGAGGTAAATTTAAAGTTTCTTTGTATTCTTTTTTTGTTTCTGTGTCACTGCTCATAATTTATCCTTCTTTTATTTTTCCTATTTGATTTTTTATATTTGTTATAAGACTTTCTTCTTTGCATTGTTTTACAAATTCATCCATCTTATTGTAATCAAAACATTTTTCCCAACGGGCTATAACAACAGTTGCAACGCAATTTCCGACTAAATTTACTGTAGTTCTGCCCATATCAAGAATTTGATCAATACCCAATAAAATTGCAACACCAAGAATAGGTATATTAAAACTTGCGAGAGTTCCTGCTAAAACGATTAAAGATACTCTTGGAACACCGGCAATCCCCTTGCTTGTAAGCATTAATGTTAGCATTATGATTAGTTGTTGATGAATGTTTAAATCTATACCAACAAGCTGAGATGAAAATAAAACTGCCATTGCAAGATATAACGTGCTTCCGTCAAGATTGAATGTGTATCCTGTAGGCATTACAAATCCTACAATATTTTTAGGAACTCCAAAACGTTCCATTATATCCATAGCTTTAGGAAATGCAGCCTCTGAACTTGCTGTGGTAAATGCCAAAAAAGCAGGTTCTTGCAATGCTTTTACCAAACTTCTAAATGAGATTTTTACTATTTTGCAAGCTATAACTAAAACAAGTATTACAAAAACAGCTAAAGCTGTATATAAAGAACCGATTATTTTGAAATAACTTTTTAATACGGATAATCCGTTTGCCCCTACTGTTGCAGCAATAGCACCAAATATACCTAAAGGCGCAAAATACATAACATATTCTGTAAATTTAAACATTATTTTTGAGACAGAATTTAAAACGTCAACAACAGGTTTTGCTTTTTCACCAACTGCAACAATTGCGAGAGCAAAAAATATAGAAAATACAACTATTTGCAGCAAATTTCCCTGAGCCATGGCATCAACAACACTTGTTGGGAAAATATTCGTAACCATTTCACTGATTGAAGTATGTGCATGTGCAGCTGCCATAAGTCCGGCTTCCTGTAAATGTAGGGCATGAGATGTATTACCCGTCATAAAACCTACTCCGGGTTTAAATATATTTGCCATACCCAAACCTATCACAAGAGCAATCGTAGTAACTATTTCAAAATATATAATGGTTTTCAGACCTAATTTCCCTAAATTTTTTGCATTACCGTGTCCCGAAATTCCAACAACTAAAGTTGCAAATAATAACGGTGCAATTATCATTTTTACCATTCTTAAAAAGATAACAGCCAAAGGACGCATTTTTACAGCATATTCAGGACAAAAATATCCGAATAATATACCCAAAATGAGTGCTATAAATATTAGGGCTGTCAGCTTTGAATGTTTCAATTTAATAACCTCAAAAAAATTATACTACAAACATAGCCGCAAACCTATTGCCAGATAATTTTTGTAAATCTTTTTTACACATAAATACATATCGTTTAATAAATGTTGTATCATTTCAATATGGAGGACAATATTGTGAGTAATCTTGACTTGTCAGAAAATGCAATTAAGGTTTTAGAAAAAAGATATCTTAAACGAGATAAAAATGGTAATCCTAAAGAAACTCCGAAAGATATGTTTCAACGTGTGGCATCTGTTATTGCGATGGGTGATAAAAATCTGGAATATGAATTTTATAGTGCAATGACAGATCTTCGCTTTATGCCAAATTCACCGACTTTAATGAACGCAGGTAGAGAGTTAGGACAACTTGCAGCATGTTTTGTTTTACCTGTCGAGGATAGTTTGGCAGGAATTTTTGAAACAATAAAAAATACTGCTTTAATCCATCAATCAGGCGGAGGAACGGGATTTTCTTTTTCAAGATTAAGAGCAAAAAACAGCATAGTAAAGTCAACAATGGGTGTTTCATCAGGTCCTGTATCTTTTATGGAAGTTTTTAATGCCGCAACAGAAGCTGTAAAACAAGGTGGTACAAGACGTGGTGCAAATATGGGGATTTTGAGAGTTGATCATCCTGATATTTTAGAATTTATTGATTGCAAGAGTGATAATAATAAGTTGAATAATTTCAATATTTCTGTTGCAATTACAGACAAATTTATGGAAGCTTTAAAAAATAATGAAGATTATGAGCTTATTAACCCTCAAAATAAAACTGTGGCAAAAAAATTAAAAGCTAAAAAAGTATTTGATATGATAGTTGATCACGCTTGGCGAAATGGTGAACCCGGAATTATATTTATAGACAAAATGAATAAAGATAACCCAACACCTAAAATTGGCGAAATTGAATCAACAAACCCTTGCGGAGAAGTCCCTCTATTGCCGTATGAAGCTTGTAATTTAGGTTCAATCAATCTTTCTAAAATGGTGAAAAATAAAACTGTTGATTGGGAATTATTGGAAAAAACAGTAAGAACGGCAATCAAATTTCTCGATAACGTGATATCTGTTAATAACTATCCGTTGCCACAAATTAAAGAAATGGTTCAAAATAACAGAAAAATAGGGCTTGGCATAATGGGGTGGGCTGATATGCTGAATTTACTTGAAATTTCTTATGCATCTGAAGATGGAACTAAACTTGCTGGACAGGTTATGGAATTTATTGATTATATATCTAAATGCGAATCTGTTGAAATTGCAAAAAGCAAAGGAAGATTTAATAATTTTGAAGGCAGCGTATATGATAGTGAAAATTACCTATATAACAAATTTAAAGGAAAATCGGCAGGTAAAATTCTTGATGAACAATGGTTTGAACTTGACAATGAGATTAAAAAATACGGAATAAGAAATGCAACAACAACCTGTATTGCTCCGACAGGAACAATTTCTATGATAGCATCTGCATCAGGCGGTATAGAGCCACTTTTTGGACTTGTTTTTTCAAGATTAATTCTTGATAATACCGAAATGCTTGAGGTTAACCCGATTTTTAAACGGTATGCAATAGAAAATGGATTTTATTCAGAAGAATTGATGAAACAAATTGCAAAGACCGGTTCTGTCGCGAATATTGAAAATATTCCAGATAAAGTTAAACATATATTTGTTACAGCACATGACGTTTCACCATATTGGCATGTAAAAATGCAGGCAGCATTTCAACTTCATACAGACAATGCTGTTTCAAAAACGGTTAATTTCGAAGAACACGCAACAAGAGAGGATATAGAAGATACTTATATTCTTGCTTATGAAAATAATTTAAAAGGAATAACAGTATATAGAAATAATTCAAGACAATTTCAACCTATGAATCTTGAAACCAAACCGCAAAAAGAAGAAAAAATTGTCGAAGAATATAATCCTACAGGTGAAATTAAAACCGTAAAATGCCCTGAATGCGGAAACGAAATTCAGATGGCAGAGGGGTGTTTTATTTGCCCAAACTGCGGTTATTCCGGCTGCTCGTGATAATTTTTTTAAACATTAGCTGGATACTTTCGGGCTGTCACCCTCAGTATGACTTTATACTGTCATTGTGAGGTGCTACGCACGGTACTACGTACGTAGAAATATTATGCTTTTTGCTGTCATTGTGAGCCGATAGGCGAAACAATCCAGCTTATGTTAATATAAAAATATGACAAGTGGATATACATATATTTTATTTAATAAAAGAAATGGGACATTGTATGTTGGTGTTACGTCTGATTTAGTAAAAAGAATTTATCAACATAAAAATAAAATGGCAGATGGATTTACTAAAAAATATAATGTTGATAAATTGGGTTATTATGAAATATTTGAAGATATTGAAAATGCAATTGAAAGAGAAAAGAAATTAAAAAATTCGCCCCGTAAGAAAAAGCTTGAATTAATTGAAACAAACAATCCTGAATGGCATGATTTATATTATGAAATAATATAGGCTGGATTCTTTCGGACTTTGTCCTCAGAATGACTTTATACTGTCATTGTGATTTGCTACGCACGGTACTACGTACGTAGAAATATTATGCTTTTTGCTGTCATTGTGAGGTGCTACGCACGTAGACATCTAGGAGTTGTATAAATTTTTACTGTCATTGTGAGCGAAGCGAAACAATCCAGCTTATGTTAATTTAACCTAATATTCTTGAATAAATTTCATTTATATTTTTCAAAAATTCTTCTTTGATAAATATTTCATCAATTTCTATAGGTGAGAGTAAATTTGTTACATCTTTGTCATTTAGTAAATTCACCCTGAAATCACCGTCATGATTGAACGCATCAAGAGCGTTACGTTGAACAAGTTTGTATGCTTCTTCTCTTGTGATACCTTTTTCTACGAGTTTAAGTAAAACTTTTTGAGAAAACACTATTCCTCCGAATTTGTCGGTATTTTTGAGCATATTATCTTCGTGAATAACAAGGTTTTGTACAATTCCGTTAAATCTGTTCAACATAAAATCAACCAAAGTAAGGCTGTCAGGGAAAATGATGCGTTCAGCGGAACTGTGAGAAATATCTCTTTCGTGCCAAAGAGGGATGTTTTCTAAAGCCACAAGAGAATTTGCTCTGACAACACGAGCTAATCCGCACAAATTTTCTGACAAAACAGGGTTTTTCTTGTGAGGCATGGCAGATGAACCCTTTTGGTTTTTGCCAAATCCTTCTTCAACTTCTAAAACTTCTGTCCTTTGAAGATGTCTGATTTCCGTTGCGAATTGTTCTATTACACTCGCAATTAATGCCAAAGATTGCATGAAATATGCGTGATAATCTCTTGCAATAATTTGTGTTGAAATTCTTGCAGGATTTAAACCTAGATTTTTGCAGGTAATTTTTTCAATTTCAGGTGAAATGTTGCTGTATGTACCGACAGGACCTGAAATTTGACCGACTCTAATTTCATCTAATGCGTGAATAAAGTTTGATCTTTGACGTTCTAAAATATCTATCCAGCTGCAAATTTTTACACCAAATGTCATAACTTCTGCGTGTATTCCGTGAGAACGGCCTATACAGATCGTATTTTTATGTTTTTTTGCCAAATCTTTTAATGACTGAATTGTTTCGTCCAAATCTTTAATAATGATTTTTCCGCTATCCTGAATTTGGAGTGCAAAAGCGGTATCAATGACGTCAGAGCTAGTCATTCCGACGTGCATATATTTTGCCAAATCGCCAAGACTTTCATTAACACAGGTTAGAAAGGCAATTACATCGTGTTTTACCTCTGCTTCGATTTCATCAATTCTCTGAATGCTGAACGATGCTTTTTTCTTGAGTTCTTCGATATCTTCTTTTGGAAAATCTCCGTTTTCGGCATACGCTTCGCAAACGGCAATTTCTACATTCAGATAGTATTGGAATTTTGATTCCAAATCCCAAATTTTTTTCATTTCATCTCTTGAATAACGTTCAATCATAATTTGATTTTATCATAAAAAACGTGTAAAAATAGCCTTTTTCAAAAATTCAGAAAAAATATTTCTTAAATACGTTACAAAACTTTACAAAAAGGGCAATAATATATTAAATAAATACTTTATATAGGTAAGAGTATAAAATTAAAGGATTATTATGTCATCACCTTATGGAAATTCAATAGATCCAATATCTGCTATTCAATCTACTGTATCCGGTATGAATGAAGCTGATAGACAGGCATTTGCAAAAGAAACAGGTGTCGATATATCAGCTATACAAATTATGGATTACGATGTAGCGTTAAAATATTGTCAAAAACATCATATAAATCTAAACAATAATATCTGGAATCAAAGCAGAACATACAGTTATGCTACAAATCCTTTAAAAGGCTGGTCGTTGGAAAAACAGGATAATGGAGATAAAAAATTACTTACTAAGCAAGATATGTATATAAAACTTGCGGATATTAAAAATCATGAATTGAGAAGTGAAGTTGAAAACATTTTAAATGGTGGAACACCAAGTAAAGCTTTTATGGATTACCTTTTACAAAAATATGAAAAGAGGCAAGCTGAATTTGAGGAAGCTTGGGCAAAATATCAAGTTGCAAAAGGTGAAAGAACAACATTAAAAGTAACTTTTGAGAAAATTCAAAAGAAATATGAGGGCTCTGAAAGTCCTTATGACAACGGATTGGTAAAAACAGCAGAAAAAAATTATAAAACAGCTGATTTAGATGCTGATATTTACTTGTCAATAGCATCTTATTTAGCTCATAGAGCTGTGTAAATATAAGTTTACAACCCTCTTGCAATTTTTTTTTGATATATTATGATTCATGTCTGTAGAGTGCTTACGCCAATAATCACTCAACAAGAAAAGGAAATTAACATGAATCTTAAAAACAAACAAGAAATTGTTAAAAAGTACGGTAAAGATGCTAAAGATACTGGCTCAACAGCAGTTCAGGTTGCTATGATGAGCAAAAAAATCTCTGAATTAACAGAACACTTGAAATCTAACAAAAATGACTTCGCTACAAAAAGAGGTCTTTTGATGATGGTAGGTAAAAGAAAAAGATTACTTTCTTACCTAAAATCAAGAAACTTGGATGAATACAGAGAATTGATTAAAAAACTAGGTATTAGAGGTTAATTACCAAAAAACATTAAATAAAAAAGACCATTTTATAATGGTCTTTTTTATTATAAAAAATTTTTAAAATTCATTTAACAAGTCTTTTTTCTGTTCGGATTCATAATGTTACATTTTTTAGTTTTCAGCTTCGGCTGATTAATATCTTGTTTTATTGAATAATTGTATGCATTATAATTTTCTTCATCTGTCATATTAAAAGACATATTATCGCTATAAAAATTTATTCCTGCTAAAAGAACTACCGAACCAATAATTGACAAAATTATAAACTTATAAGTATCCATTAAAAATTCCCCTTTATTTTTCCCATATTTTAATAAAGTCAAAATAAGTATTATAATTGATTCAAAAACAATGCGGATTTACAAAATTTTACAACAGAAATATAAAATTTAAAACTCACACTACCGTTTTCTATTCTTTAAGAGAGCGAAAGAAAGTTCACCCTCCTTAAAAGAGGAGGGGGCTAGGGGGTGGATATTGTTTCTGTCAATAGTGAACAGAAAGCGAAACAATTTTGCCAATTGAATTAGAATTATTATTATTTTAAAATAAATTTTATGAAAGCATTAAAATCTAATCGTTTACATATAGGGGTTTTTGGAAAAACTAATGTTGGAAAATCTTCACTGATAAACAAAATTACAGGTCAAGATGTTTCTATAGTTTCTGATATGGCCGGAACTACAACAGATGTTGTTGAAAAATCAATGGAGCTTTTGCCTATAGGGCCTGTAACTTTTTTGGATACTGCAGGGTTGGATGACAAAACGGATCTTGGTGAACAACGTGTCTCAAAAACATTGAAAGTTCTTGACAGAGTTGACGTTGGTGTAATTGTTTGTGAGCCTGATAACTTCGACAATTTTGAAAAAGAGTTGATTGAAAAATTTGAAAAATTAAATATTCCATACCTTATTGTTGTGAACAAAACAGATGTAAAAAAAGGTTCTGAAATCAATAGTTTTGAAAATGTTTTTTACACGTCAGTAAAAACAGATGAACAGATTGTTTATAAATTTAAAAATGAATTAATTAAACTTTTACCTGACGATTTTGTAAATCCTCCAAAGATTGTGGGCGATTTGGTTCCTGAAAAAAGTACTGTTATAATGGTTGTTCCGATTGACAAAGAAGCGCCAAAGGGCAGGCTTATTTTGCCTCAGGTACAAACATTGAGGGATTTGTTGGATAGTGATTGTTTAGTTTATACAGTTAAGGACAGTGAATTAGAATTGGCTTTAAAAAATTTAAAAGAACCTCCTGCGCTTGTTATAACGGATTCTCAGGCGTTTAAAAGAGTTAGTGAAATTGTGCCTGATAATATTCCTTTAACATCTTTTTCTATACTTTTTGCAAGATTAAAAGGGGATTTGGGAGAATTTATAAAAGGTGTAAAAGCTATTGAAAATCTTAAAGACGGTGATAAAGTTCTAATTTTGGAAAGTTGTACTCATCATGCGATAGAAGATGATATAGGCAGAGTAAAAATTCCTAATCTGTTAAGAAAAAAGACAGGCAAAGATTTAGTAATTGAAAATTTTGCGGGACATGATTTTCCTGATATTATGGATTATAAACTTATAATTCATTGCGGAGCTTGTATGACAAACCGCAGAGAAATTTTATCAAGAATACTAAAAGCAAATGCGCAAAATGTGCCGATTACAAATTACGGAATAGTAATATCTTATTGTTTGGGGATTATAGAAAGAGCTATTAAACCTTTTAATCAGTAATTTAATACAAAAATATGATGAAAATATATTTTATTTAGCATTAATATGTTATTATGTACGATTGCGCAACGGAAGATAAAGAACTAAAAAAAGTCGGGTTAGAATTAATGTTTATGACACCCGAAAAAGGGGCAGTGGATAATTGGATTACTGCCGTAGAACTTGCTAAAATGGTTGAACTTCCTGTAGATACGGTTAAGAAAAAATTAGTAATATTGAAAGATGCTGGGATTGTAAGAGTAAAAGGAATAAATCCAAAATATTGGAAATTTGATGATTACAGTTTTCAAAGAATGCCTGAGGATGATGAAATTTATTTGCTTTTGTGTAGTTTTGATGACGTAGATTTTGATAAATATTTTCAATATTAATAAAATTTATTAGCAAAATTTTTTTTTACAGTTTTTGAATATTATATGAGGATTTCATGTATTCAAAATTATAGTATTGCTCCAGCTTTTGGAATAAGAAGACGAAATACTAATTATATAACTAATCCTATGTTAGCAGATAGTTATATGAGTGATATTTCTAACAAAAGAATAGATAATAGTTATGAAAAGATGAAAGCCCAAGTTGGAATTGTGACTCCTGATGATGTCAGAGGTATGGCATACAGAATTTCTAAAAAAACAGGCACAAATACGGATGACGTTTATATTGCAATGGGGATATTGAGTCAATATTCAAGTTACAGGAGTCTTAAAGATGTTAGAGATTATCTTCAAAACGATGGTATATCGTTAGTTTCTAATCTTATGCCATATTATAGTGATAAGAGAACAAAAAGTTCTCCTTGTCTTACTAATGTAATGCATTATATTTCTTTACGAAATTTTGATTATGCAAAAGATTCTTCTTCATATACACGTTTAAATAAAGCGTTATTTCTTGATTCTGATTTGACAAAACTCGTTAAAGAAATGCCTGAGTCTCAATATCAGAAGTTTTATCAAAACTATTTTTCAAAGGATAATGTCAAATTAATTTATTTGGAGAATTTTGAAAACGGATATAATTTTTTAACTCAAAAAGGAGATTTTGAACAGTTTACCATTCATAAGATTCAAGAAGCAAAGCAAATTAGCAGAGAAAATAATGTTGATTTTAAATCGGCATTGTATATTTTGTTGAATGGAAAAATTCTGAATGAATTGGATTTACTAGGGATAAATTATACAAAATTTTCACCTAAAATTGCTTATAGTCCCGAAAAAATTGCGGATAATCTTAATCCTGTGATTCCAACCAAAAAAGAATTTGTTTCAATAATAGATAAAATTGCTTCTGATACAGCTAAAAATGAAAATGAATATAATCAAAACGTGTGTAGCATTACTGATTTTATTGATAATGCAAATGTTGTAATCTCTCCGAAACAATATAATACTTATTTGCAAGAAATGCATGCAGAATTAAGCAAATATTTGGAGAAATGCGGCAAAACTCAAGATGATGTCTATTATCTTATTCCTTCCAAAGCAAAAAGTTTTGTTTTAATAAATTACCAGTATCAGAAGACAAATGGTATTAAAAATCCTAAGAATATTTATATAGATGCTTCTTCGGATGATTATATTAACTTGAAAAACAAGATAAAACCGGGATCTGTACTTTTGTTTTTGGATGACTGTACTATGTCCGGTTTGTCACTTACGAAAGAAATGTTTGCGTACAATAATGTTAATAAATTTATTCCGAAAAATTCCGATATAAATATAATTTTTGCTCCTATGTATGGGACAGAAATTGGTATAAATAGAATTAAAAAAGTAATGAAACAGGTTCACAGGGATGATAATGATTTTATAATTTGTCCGCATATATTACCTGATAATGCAAAGAGTATAAATGATGAATCAATTCTGAGTCAAAATATTCCCAAAAATGAAGATGAATTTACTACATCACTAATATTGCCTTATATGGGGCCGGATTCAAATTTTGATATACTTGTGCCTTTGTATGAAAAGTTTTTTATTTCCCCAAATGCGCAGAAAATACCGATAGATTCGTTTGATTATATTTCAAATTCTGTTTTTGGTTAATTATTTACCGATACAAAAATGATCAAATATGTTGTTTAAGATTTCGTCTGTTATAACTTCCCCTGTTATTTCATCTAAGTATAAAAGGGCGGATTTTACATCAATAGAAATCAAATCTTGCAATTGATGATCTTTTGAAGCGTCAAGAGCTAGCATAAGACTTGTTCTACATTTTTCAAGGCAATCCTGTTGTCTGTTATTCGTTACAAATTCTGTATCTTCAAGTGAAAAATTATATGCTGTTTCTTTAATCTTTTTCTTTAATTCATCCAAACCTTCTTTTGTAACAGTAGATAAGTAATGGACTCCGTTAATTCTCTGACCTTTATATAAATCCACTTTATTAGCAATTACTAAATGATTTTTGTCCTTTACAAGTTCTAATATTATTTTATCATCTTCATTCATTCCGGATGATGCATCATATAAAAATAATACCAAATCAGCTTCTTCAACGGATTGTTTGGAATATTCTATACCGATTTCTTCTACTTTACCAACTTCATCATTATCTCTGATTCCTGCAGTATCAATTAATGTTATGGCGACATCCCAATCCAGAGTCTCTTTTAAGACGTCTCTTGTTGTTCCAGCAATATCTGTCACTATAGCTCTTTCTACATTTAATAAAGTGTTAAATAAAGATGATTTTCCCACATTTGGTTTGCCTACAATGGCTATTTTAATACCCTGACGCATAATATTTGATGAGTTTGCAGAAGATAGAATGTTATCAATTTTGTCTATTGCTTTTTGAAATTCATCAATCAAATATGAATATTCAGGTTCAACAACCTCGTCAGGGAAATCAATTCCCGCAACGATTTTTGAAAGAACATTAAATATATCCCCTCTTATTTCTTTAATTTTTTGTCCTAAAACACCCGACAAATTTTTAACTGACTGTTTTGCAAAATCTCTTGTTTTGGCATGGATTAAATCAGCAACAGCTTCTGCTTGAGACAAATCCATTTTTTTATTCAAAAACGCTCTTTTGGTAAACTCCCCTCTTTCAGCCATTCTTGCTCCGTTTTTCAAAACAGTATCCAAAATATTGCGAACTACATTTATGCCGCCATGACAGTGAATTTCTGCAACATCTTCACCTGTATAGCTGTGAGGGTTTTTGAAAGGCAGTAAAATAACCTCATCAATTTTTTTGTCACCGTCAATAATCCAACCATGTGAAATTTTTCCGGCTTCAAGGTTGTGTTTTGAATAAATCTTATCAACTATTTCAAAACACTTGTCTCCGGAAATCCTTATTACTCCGACTCCGCCTGTACCTATTGGGGTTGCTATAGCGGCTATTGTATCAAATTCTTGAATTATATTCATAAATGCATTTTATCATAAAAAATAATACAAAGAAGCAGAATTTATGTATGTTTTTTAATTGTAAATATTTGTAAATAAACTGTTACGTAAATAGCATAATTTTACTTTTAGGTGCTTTCATGAGAACATAAAAAAGGAAAGTGAAAGGTAGATTTTATGGGTAACATTACTGTAGGACCGGCATTGGAAATTGGTGGCAATACTGTAGAAATGACTACAAAAGGAAAAGTTCAGGTAACTAATTCTAAAGGTCGTATAAAAACATTATCTCAAGATGAATTTAAGAAAAATATAGCTAAAAATGCTGATAAAATTGAAGCAGGTGAAGATTTTGAATTTAAAAAGGATCATAAAGGTTTAAAAATTGCGGCTGCGGCAGTTGCGACAGCAGCAGTTGTGACTGCAGCGATTTATCACAAAGAAATCGGCAAATATATGAAAGATTTTTCTTTCAAAAAATTGTGGAAAGATATAAAAGGTTTATTTACAAGTGAAGCAAAAAAAATAAGAGCAGAAAAACGTAATGCAAAATATTCGATGCAGGCAGCGAAGAATGATGCTCATAGATATTTTGCAAAAAATGCAGACGTAATCAATCTTACTGAAGCAGAAAGAAGCCAAAAAATGTTTGATTCACTACAAGCTTTTTCAGCTCCTAATTTTAATCCTGAAAAAAGTTGGCAAGCAAGAACAGATTTATTAAAGAGTGCAAATGTTACTGAAGAGCAATTATCATTAATGCAAAAAATATCACATCTTCCAAAAGGAGCATCAATAAGTGCTCAAGATAAAGCAATGCTTCCGGAAGGATTTGAAAGCAAAAAAGCGTGTAACGAATTTCTTAAAAAAGTAAGAAATGCAATGATGCAAAAATAAATAAATATTTAAAATCACCTCTCTATACAGAGAGGTGATTTTTTAATCTTTTATAAACGGAAATACCAAAAATACAATTTTCATAATAATTTTTTTTATTAAAAAAGGTTTGTCTGCGATAAAATCAAAAAATTTTCTTTTTGTTTCTGCAGAACATGAATTTTTATTTTTTTTACCAAGATTAAGTCGTTTAATGTTATTTTCAATTAAATCTTTAGGATATTCTGACGGTATAATCTTTTCCCAGCCTTCTGCCGTTGTAAGTCTTCTGTTGTGTAATCTCGGGACAGAACATTTTAATAAAGGCATTTTATAGTCAATAATTAATTGCCGCCATTTTAATATAGCCGGATTATTTATATTTTCAAAAGCTTTTATGTACGTTGAACATTTAAAACCGTTATTATATAGCAATTCGCTCAAACCAATTTCGTATTTTGAAATTATTTCTCTTTTTTGTTTTTGTGTTGTTATGGATTGCATAAAATCATCAAAAATTTTTGATGTGAAAACATTTTTTTTAAAAGAAATAAAGTAACTTTGAATATGAGGACGTTTGACAAAAAACTTGAAGCTACCTTTTCTATATCCAAAAACATTTTTTGTAATTCCCCAAAAATCACAATCTTTTTTATCCATTTCGTCAAAAATATTTTTCAGAGGGAAAAATGGGCCATAGCAGCTGTCATTTACGAAGACAAGTTCATCAAACTCATTAAGTCTTTCTTTTAAATATAAATATCCTCTTTTGTATGAACCAAAATCGTATTCACTATGGGTTTCGTCTATTATTTTAGTAGCTATATTTTCAATATCCTGTTTGTTTTTAACAAAATTGCAGGATACAAATACAAGCTCGTCAGCAATTTCTTTCAAAGCCTTTAAATAAAAGATAACATAATCATCAATAATGTTTTGTTTATCGTAATGTGTAAAAATAACTGCTCGTTTCATAGCAATCATAATAGCATAATTATGTTATAATTTTAATATGTTTAAAATTCCTGTACCAGAAAATGATATAAATTATTCCTTGTTTGAAAAATATCTTACAAAGTCATTTTCTTTTGCAGTAACAGGATTAACTACTATTCTAAGGCTATTTTTAATAAAGCAGATAAAAAAAATTACCGAGAAAAAAATTCTTTTTATAACTTCAACAGAACAGAATGCTCTTAAATACAAAAATGATTTGCAAAAAGCGTTTGATATAGATGCTGAAATATTGCCTTTTCAAAACATTTCAATGTATGAGACAGTTTCACCAAACAGATATGATTATGCGGAGCAAGTTAGAATTCTCAATGAAAAACCGCAAATAGTTATTGCGCCGGTAAAGGTTTTGCTTGAAAAATTCCCTAAAAAGAGTTTTTACGATAAAAATTCTTTTAGTGTAAAAGTTGGTGATGAGATAAATATAGATTTAATAGCACAAAAATTTGTTGATTTAGGATACAAGCGTTCAACAATGGTTAGTGATATTGGAGAATTTAGTATAAGAGGAGATATTATTGATTTTTATTCACTCGATGTTCGTCCTGTGAGAATTGAGCTTTGGGGAGATGAAGTTGTTGATATAAGATATTTTAATAACGAAACCCAAAAATCTATTGAAAAATTAAAGAATACACAAATTTTGCCGATGTATAAATTCACTCTTAAAAACAATATTCCAAAAGATATAAAGCCTGAAGATGAAGATGGCTATTTTGAAGGAATAGATATTTACCAAAATTATTTTAACAGCGAAATGGTCAGTATTTTTGATTATTTTGATGATTATATCGTGGTGTTGGATGAAACATCCGAAATATATTCAAAATATCAATTTGTAGATAAAGGTTTTGTTGAACAGCTTGAAGAAAATATAAAATTAGAACAGCATAAAAAACTTAAGGGATTGAACCATTTTACTTTTGAAGAATTTATTAATAAGCTTGCAGGATTTGTAAAAGTTGGATTTAATAATTTTATTGATAGCGAAATGGATGAAATTGTTGAATTTAATTCTCAACCTGTTCAAAATTTTGGTGCAAAACTTGATGATATCGCACAATATATTCAAAGTAAGCTTTCAGGTCATTACGAGGAGGACAAAGTCCGACGTAATAATCCCAAAAATGATGAGATTGCGACGGTCGCTTCACTTCCTCGCAATGACAAATACAAAATTATAATTGCAACAGATTATCCTGAACGTGTGAAAGAAATACTTGCAGAAAGAGAAATTTTTGATATTGAATATAACGAAAGCATATCTGCAGCCGGTTCTATACTTGAGGATTTTAAGACGATAATTCTTACTGATCGTGAGTTATTTAATAAGAGAACAAAAGAGGTTACATCTTCAAAAAGGTCTTATTATAAAGAAAAACCCGAATATATTGAAAGTATTAATGACATAAAAGAAGGTGAGTATGTTGTTCATTCAATCCATGGTGTCGGGGTTTATGTAGGTCTTTCAAAGCAAGAGATTGACGGTCAATTAAAAGATTATCTGACAATTGAATACGCAAACAAAGATAGGTTGCATATTCCGGCAGAACAAATAAACCTTCTAGTGAGATACAGAGGTTCCGGCACAATAAAACCAAAACTATCCAGAATGGGCGGAAAGGATTGGGAGAATACAAAAACCAGAGTTAAAAAAGAGGTTGAGCAGGTGGCATATGATCTTTTGCGATTGTATGCAAAACGTAAAATGCAAAAAGGTATTCAATTCCTTCCTGATACAACTTGGCAGGTTGAGATGGAAGAAGCTTTTGAATATACTGAAACTCCTGACCAGATGAAAGCTATTAATGATGTCAAATCCGATATGGAAAGTGAACAGCCAATGGACAGGTTGATATGCGGTGATGTTGGATTTGGTAAAACCGAAGTTGCAATGAGAGGAATATTCAAAGCTGTTACATCAGGTAAACAAGTTGCAGTGGTTGTTCCAACAACAATTTTGGCATTTCAGCATTATCAAACTATATCTGAAAGATTTAAACCATTTGGGGTAAAAGTCGAGCTTTTATCACGTTTTCGATCTCAAAAAGAACAAAAAGAAACGCTAAAACATCTTGCAACAGGTGAATGTGATGTCGTTGTCGGTACACACAGGCTTTTGCAGGATGGGATTGTGTTTAAGGATTTAGGGCTTCTTGTTATTGATGAAGAACACAGATTTGGCGTAAGGCACAAAGAAAAACTAAAACAACTGAGAGAAAATATTGATATTATAACAATGTCTGCAACTCCAATTCCAAGGACATTGTATATGTCGCTTTCAGGTATAAAGGATATGTCAATAATTAACACTCCGCCTAAAAATCGTCTGCCTATCCGTACTTATGTCGGAGAATGGAATGAAAATATGGTTAAAAATGCCATTATTCATGAACTTGATAGAGAAGGACAAGTCTTTTATCTGTATAATCGTGTTGAAACTATTGATGAATTTAAGATGCAGTTGCAAAAGCTTGTACCTAATGCCAGAATTGCAATCGGGCATGGACAGATGGATGAAAAGGTTTTGGAAAAAGTTATTATTGATTTTGCAAATCAGGAATATGATATTTTACTTGCAACAACTATTATCGAAAATGGTATTGATATTCCAAACGCAAATACAATGATTATTCACAATGCTGACAAATTTGGGCTTGCGCAGTTGTATCAGCTCAGGGGACGTGTCGGACGTTCTCAAAGACAGGCCTATTGTTATTGCTTCTATACAAAGTCAAAAGAGATTACCCACGATGCAATGCAAAGACTCAAAGCTATAAAAGAATTTACGACACTCGGAAGCGGTTATCAAATCGCTATGCGAGATGTGGAAATCAGAGGTGTCGGAAATATTTTGGGAACAAAACAGCACGGTCATATGGTAAATGTGGGTTTTGATACATATTGTCAGCTTTTGGAAGAAACCGTTCAAGAGCTTCAGGGTGAAAAAGTTGACAAAACAAATCCTGCCATTGTTGATATTAATGTAACAGCGTTTATTCCTGACGAGTGGGTTGGTTCGAAAGAACAAAAGATGATTGAATATAAACGACTTGCGGATGTAAAATCTGATGTTGAATTGGATTATATAACAGAGGAATGGAAAGACAGATTTGCAAAACCGCCTCAAAGTGTACAAAATCTTATTAAACTTATAAAACTACGTCTTGCAGCTACAGAGATAAAAATTTCTTTGATTAGAGAAACTCAGGATAATATTAGAATTTATACGCCATTTACTCAACCTGAATGGAAAATTATTCAAAGAACTTTGCCTGCAGAAATTTTGCGTAAAATTAAATTTACAATTGCGCCAAAATCTTGTACCGAAGGAAATTCAATATTATTATTAAATAATTCATATATGAATTTCGATGAAATATTTAACATTTTAACAGATTTGTTTTATTATATAAACAAGCAAATTGTAGAATTCAAAATTTAATAGTCATTCTGAGGCTTTATTTATGAGATCCTTCGCTTTGCTCAGGATGACACTATTTGAAGCCGAAGAATCTCAAAAATAAAGGAGTAAAAAATGAGAGGGAAAAAATTACTTGCGACACTAGCAGTATCTGCAGTACTGTTTGCCGGCTGTGGATTAAAATCAGGCGAAGCAATTATCAAAGTAAACGACACAAAAATTACACAAGGTCAATTTGATGAAATGTTTGATAAACAAGCAAATACCGGTATGATAAAAGCATTAGGTATTGATTTAAAGAGTGATAAAAACAACTTTATGTATCTTTTAATAAAAGAAAGAATTGTAAATGAATTAATTATAAAAACATTGCTTGAACAAGAAATTGAAAAGAGAGGCATAAAAGTCACTAACGAAGATGTTGATAAAGCTATTAAAGAAATCGTTGATAAATTAGGCTCAAAAGATCAATTAGATAACATTTTAAAACAAAATGGCATCTCTGCAAATCAGTTTAGAGCTGATTTGAAAGAAGAAGTTAAAATGAAAAAATTAGCTTCAGAATTAGGATCTTCTGCGGTTTCTGATGTGGAAGCTAAAAATTTCTATAACAAAAATATTGATAAATTTAAACATCCGGAAAGGGTTAGAGCATCTCATATATTGATTTCTGTTAATCCTGAAGAAATTACCAAAATAATAAAATCGGATTCTAAAAACAAATCCCTTGACGAAGCTGCAGTAAAAGCTAAAGTTGATGAAGAAATAAAGGCAAAAGAAGCTAAAGCTAATCAATTGTTAGCAGAAGTAAAGAAAGATCCTACACAATTTGCAAAATTGGCAAAAGAAAATTCAGAAGATTCTGCAACAGCTGTAAAAGGTGGAGATTTAGGTTTCTTTGCAGCAAAAGAAATGGTTCCGGAATTTTCTGCAGCAGCATTTTCAACAAAGCCAAGTATGGTGCATGATAAACTTGTAAGAAGTCAATACGGATATCATATAATACTTGTTACCGATAGAGCTACTGCAGGAACTGATCCTTATGAAAAAGTTCAAAGCGATATTAAAGGATATCTTCAAAATCAAAAACAACTTGAATTAATCGACAATTTAACAGAATCATTGAAAAAACAAGCAAAAATTGAATATATAAATTCAGAATATGATCCTGCAAATGTTCAAAAGGGTGTTCAGGAATCAATAAAGAATAGTGCAGAGTTAGCTAAAAAAGCAAAAGAAAATGCAGAAAAAAATAAAAAATAAAAATTATATCAAATAAAAGACGGGCTTTATTAAAGCCCGTCTTTTTACATGAAAATACTTGCAAGATTTGTTGCAAGATTTATATAGTTTGACATGTCCATTGAATTTGAATTTGAATTTTGAGAATTTGTATTTCCGGATGAATTATGTTGTTTTGATGCATTAATAAGGTTGTACATGTTTGAATTAATTTGGTTTTGTACATCTTGTAAGAAACTTAAATAAGTATATCTTTTAGTCAATTCTTTTTTTACAACATCATCTTGTTTAGCCAATATGTCTTGTGCCAAACTGTTCATTGAGTCTGCTCTTTTTGATTCAATAGAATTTAGCTTATCAAGAAAAACAGAATTGTCCAAGTTGCCAAAACGAGAAGCAACATCATTTTTTAGATTTTCCAACAAAGGTGTATACATATTATTAATCATTTTTTGACCTTGCAGAGTATATGCATTTACTTCATCTTGAAGATTTTTTTTCGTGTCGTCATCAAAAACATTTACTGATTTTAATGAATCAGCAAATGATTTTTGTGCATAATCGTACATATCCCGTTCAGCATCTGTCATTTTATAATCAGTTACAACACTCCCGCCTCTTTGATAAGTTTTTACCCTGTTTTGACCATTTATATTAATAGTTCCGCCTTGAAAAGATGGGGCAGATGAAGAAGATTTTCCCATTGTTATCCTTTCCGGAACAAAATTTAATGAATTTAAAGGCAAGAGTATTATACCATATTTTTCTATCTTTTGCAAAAAATTTGTGCTATAATTAGATTATGAAAAATCTTGAAAATGCACAAACACTAATAAATGATAATAAATTTGAAGAAGCAAAGATAGAGCTTTTAAAAATTTTAGAAACAGATGAAAAAAATGCTGAAGCCTTGAAATTACTCGGACTTTGTTATGTAAATCTTGAAGATTACAAAGAGGGGCAGGCTGTTTTTGAAACAGTTATAAAGTATATTGATGATGCTACAAGTTGGTTTTATTTGGCAAACTGCTATGACAACCAGGATGATTATCTTCATGCAATTGCAGCTTACGAAGAAGTATTGCGTTTAAGAAGTAGCTACACCGACGCATATAAAAACCTTGCAATAGTGTATGTAAAAAATCAGGAACCCCAAAAGGCTATAGAAACTGCTAGAAAAGCATTAGATTATGTTACAGACGATTATACAGTGTACTATATCGCAGGAACTGCTTGCATGGCATTAAAGGATTTTAAGCAGGCTCAAGAATTTTTTGAAAAAGCTTTAGAGTTAAATCCTGAACATTCTCAACTATATAACAATCTCGGTACTTGCTATGTATCGACAGGCAAGTTAGATAAAGCTTATGAAATGTTTAAAAAAGCAAGTGAATATAATCCAGACAATGCTATAACATATTTTAATATTGGTTCTATTCTACAAATGCAGGGTGATCATGAAGGGGCTTGTAATTATTTTGAAAAGGCCTACAAGCTTGATCCGCAAGACAGTTATTTAGTATCACTTGCTCTTTCTGAAGTAAAAATTAACCGTATGGAAAAAGCTGTTGAACATTATAGAACTCTTGCTGCACATCATCCTGAAAAACCAAATTACCAATACAATCTTGCATGTTGTTATGATGCAATTGGTGAATATCCGAAAGCAATAGTTATTTTAGCGCATTTGGTTATGCTTAATCCAAAATCCGTTTCCATGTTGCGTAAATTAGCAAATATTTACCTAAAAATAGGCAAGTATCTTAACGCAAAGGAATTGTATGAAAAAATTCTTATGCAAGGAAATGTTTCTTTTGAAGTTTATTATGAGTTTGCAAATATATGTGCAAAAACAAATGATTCTGATAAAGCTGAAAAAATTTTGAAAAAAGTCATAGAATTAAATCCAAATTTTGCAAGGGCGCATAAAGATTTGGGCGTTATTTATATGAGTAAAAGGCTGTTTGATTATGCTGAAGATGAATTTAAAAAAGCATTGGAAATTGCACCTGATGATTATGATGTGGTTTTTGAATATGCAAATTATCTTCATTCAACAACTAATTTTCAAAAAGCTGATGAATATTACGAAAAAGCGCTAAAACTAAATCCGCATGATCCTGAGGCTTTAGGATTTTGTGCTTTAAATAAAATGTTGTTAGGTGATTTGGATACAGCATGGCATCAGATGGAGCATTCACTTGAACATTATCAGGACGGCTTTATGTTTTTTGTTGCCGGTAAGATTAAGTTTTTGCAAAAGCAATATGAAGATGCAAAAATGTATTTTATAAAATCATATGAACTTGAAAAAGCCTCTGATACTGAACAAATGCTTGGGTTGTGTTATTATGAACTTGAAAATTATGAACAGGCAAACGGTATCTTCAAACATCTTTTGGATGAGAATCCTATGAATATAAACCTAATGCTAAACAGTGCAAAATGTTATGAGAAGCTTGGCGATAAGGATTCTGCGCTGAAAACGTTGGACGAAATTGTTGGAATTTTACCTGAATGCGAAGAAGCCCAAGAGATGATAAGAGCTATTTCATAGTTATTTGACAATTGCTATTCAGCTTTTTATAATTGCGTTATGGCTAATATAATTAAAGTTTTAAAAGGAATGAAAGACATTTTGCCTCAAGATATTGATTTGTGGCATAAACTTGAGAAAAATGCTCTTGATATATTTACAAGATATGGTTACAAAGAAATAAGAACCCCTATTTTGGAGTCAACAGAACTGTTTGCAAGAGGGGTTGGAGATACAACGGATATTGTTAATAAAGAAATGTATTCTTTTGAAAAAAGTGAACGTTCTCTAACTCTTAGACCTGAAAATACTGCAGGTGTTGTACGTTCATTTATTGAAAACGGAATGACTAGATTGTCAGCGCCTGTAAAACTTTGGTACAAAGGTCCGATGTTTAGGTATGAACGTCCTCAGGCAGGCAGACAAAGACAATTTCATCAAGTTGGTGTTGAAATGTTCGGCATCAAAGAGCCGACTGCAGATGCCGAAGCTATTATGCTTGCTGTAGATTATTTGAAATCTCTCGGACTCAATGATCTTGAAGTAGAGTTAAATTCTCTCGGTTGCCCAAAATGTCGTGAAGAATATAAAAGAAAAATAAAAGAAGTTCTGAAACCGGAATTTGATAATCTTTGCGAAGATTGCCAAACAAGATATGAAAAAAATCCTTTAAGATTACTTGATTGCAAAGTAGAGACTTGTAAAACAATATTTGAAAAACCTGAGATTCAGGCAGTAATAAAATCTGATTTTTTGTGTCAAGAGTGTGCAGAACATTATGCAACTTTAAAATCGTATTTAGAAAAATTGAATGTAAAATATACAGAAAATAAACTTTTAGTCAGAGGTTTGGATTACTACAACAGGACTGTTTTTGAAATAAAGTCAAATAATTTGGGTTCTCAAAATGCCGTATGCGGCGGTGGACGATATGACAGTTTGGTCAGACAACTTGGCGGCGAAGACACACCTGCAATCGGTTGGGCAATGGGTATGGAACGTTTATATTCTTTGCTTGAACAAGTAGAACCTCAAAAACTTGATGGTTACATTGTATCAAACTCATCTGCCGATGCATTTGAGTTGGCACAAGAATTGAGAGCCGAAGGGTTAAATATAGAGTTTGATTTAACAAATAAAAAATTTACAAAACAATTAGAAAAAGCTTCAAAACTTGCTAATTTTGCAATAATATTAGGTGAAGATGAAATTAAGTCAGGTAAAGTTTCTATTAAAAATCTTTCAACATCAAATCAAATAACTGTTGACAGATGTGATGTAATCTCTAACATAAGGAAATAATATGACAAATTCTGTTGATGAAGTGATATTTAAAATATCAAAGAATTTTAATCAAATTTTTGATGATTTTAAAGGTATGTATTTGTTTGGTGTCTTTGTTGACGGTAAAGAACACGAAGATGAAGATATTGAACTTGCAGCTCTTTTTGATATAGAAGATAAGTCAAAAAGAGAACAAATTTGGCCTGTTATTGGGAAAATCGAAACGGAAATGAATGTTTGTATTGATTTATATCCGTATACTAAAGAAACTTTCAAGCAGGATGAAGAAATTTATGAAGAAGTTATGGAAGAAGGTATTTTTTATAATAAATTCGGAAAAAGAGAATTGACAAAAGGCTAAAAAAATCGTAATATATGTAAATAAATTAAGGAAAGGCGGTATTGCGTAAAGTCGTAAGCTTAAGTGATAAGGATATATAAAAAGCAAAGCAGGTGCGAGGGATAAGTTAATAGATTCTGAATCAAGTTTAGAATGGCGCCCCGAGTGCATTAATCGAATAAAGCCGATAAAAAAATTTTTGTGTAAGATAGAAGAAAATTAAGGAAAGGCGGCATTACGTAAAGTCGTAAGCTGTATTAAAAAAGATGAGCCAGATTACAATTAGATCAGATAGAAAAGAAGATTATAAGTTTTATTATAAAGGTGAAGAAGTAGTTTTAGGTGCAGGTAAGATTATCAGCATTGCAAATGGTCTTGACGATGTTGTTTTGCCAACTTGCGCAATGAAAATTATTAACAATCTTATTGTTATAAAAGAAGACGTAAAGAAAGGGTAATATTCCTTTTTGGTTTAAACAAAAATTTTATGCAAAATTTTTCATGTTCATGTTATATTATTGCTATGACAAATGTAACAAAGAATGAAAAATTATCTAAGATTAAAGCCCCAATCGTTGAAGCTTTGAAAATGGCATACGAAAATCCGTCGTACCAATTTCATATTCCGGGACATACGAAAGGTAAAGGATCTTTACCTGAATTTAAAAAACTTATTGGTAAAAAGGCTTTATCTATAGATACAACTGATGAATTTGATGGTTTGGGAACGCTGCATCCTGCGACGGGCCCAATTAAAGAAGCTCAGGAGTTGGCTGCAAAAGCTTTTGGAGCAAAAAAAACTTTCTTTTTATTAAATGGTTCTACTGCCGGTAATTTGGCTCTTGCAATGGGCTTGACTCGTAAGGGACAAAAGATTATAACAAACAGGAATTGTCATAGATCAATTTTGACAGGGATGATTATTTCAGGAGCTGAACCTTTATGGCTTGTTCCAAAAAGATTTGAAGAATGGGGTATCTGGGGAAATGTTACTCCGGAATCTGTTGAAGAAATGCTTGAAAACAATCCTGATGCAGGCATGGTATGGATTACAAATCCTACATACGAGGGTGTTGTATCTGATATAAAATCAATTTCAAAGGTTTGTAAAAAATATAATGTTCCTTTGATTGTTGACGAGGCGCATGCTTGTTTGTGGAATTTTAATAAGCATCTTCCTACATCAGCATTAAAATTAGGTGCAGATGCGGTTGTTCACTCTTTGCACAAAACAGGCGGAAGTATGAGTCAAAGTTCTATGCTCCATATTGCGGAAAATTCAATGCTTGATGTTGATGCAGTTGAAAAATCTTTAAAACTTTTGCATACAACAAGCCCGTCTTTAATGTTATTAGCAAGTCTTGATGCTTCGAGAGCAAATTTGGAAAGCCCGAGAGGTAAAAAGCAGCTTGAGCGAGCTGTTCGAAATGCAAAATATTTGAGAAGTGAAATAGATAAACTTGAACATATTCATGATTTGAAGCCAGATTTTGGTTATCAGACAGATGTTACAAAGGTATTTATAAGAGATGACAGATTGTCAGGTAAGCGTTTGGAATCTATATTGGAAATTGATTTTAATATTGAGGTTGAAAGCGCATCTGATGCAGGACTTTTAATTTTATCAAACATTGGTAATACAAAAAAGGATATGGAATATCTTGTAAAATGTTTGCAAAAGATAGATCAAACAAATTATTCGGATATTTGTTATCTTGAAAATAAAAAATATATGCCAATGTTGACTCCGATTATTAAAATGACGCTAAGAGAAGCTTTTTATTCGCACAAAGAGGTAATTCCAAAATCCTGCGCTATAGGAAGGATTGCAGCAGAAGTTATTGCGGAGTGTCCTCCAGGAATTTCTGTACTTTTGCCCGGAGAATTGATTACAGAAGAACACATACCGTATCTTGTTGATTACGATTTTATTGAGGTAATAAAATAATTTTATTATAAAAATCAAGCCTTTGATATTATCAAAGACTTGATTTTGTAATGGTGTTATAAAATTAAATTTCTGAAGTACAATTAGGACATCTTTTTGCTCTGATATCAATTGTAGAGAAGCAGTGCGGGCATTCTTTTGTAGTTGGTGTTGCAGCTTCTTCTGCAGCATCAGATTTTTTCTTATCTGCTTGAAGTTTATTAATACCTTTGATAAGTAAAAATACTGCAAAAGCTACCAATATAAAGCTGATAATAGTATTAATGAAAGCTCCATAATTAATAGTTACCGCTCCTGCTGCTTGTGCTGCATCTAAAGAATCAAAATGTTCAAATTTGCCGTTTAATGGCAAGACTATAAACAACTGAGAAAAATCAACTCTACCCATTAACCAACCCAAAGGAGGCATGATTACATCATTTACAAGTGAATCCACGATTTTCCCGAATGCTGCACCAATTATAATACCTACAGCCATGTCGATTACATTGCCACGCATAGCGAATGTTTTAAATTCATCACCATATTGTTTTAGTTTGTTAAACATATTCTTAACCCTCTTATTATATGAACAAGCAATTATACAAGTGTAAATGTTTACTGTCAATATAAGTGGTTTTTAAAGATTATTATGAAATAATGTAAATTTTTATGATCTAAAGACTTGTCAAATTTTTGTTTTTCGATAGAATAACAAAAGGGAAGGACGGAAGATGTTAGTAAATAAATTAACATACGATACTCTGCAAAGGCGAAAAGAGCCGATTGGATATCTATCCCCAAAAGAAAATGTTCCTTCCGAGTTCATGTCTTTAAAATTTAATTCATATAATGAGAGACCTTTAAAAAGTAATCCAAAAGATTCATCTTTTAAAGGTCTTTCTTTTAGTGGAGCTAAAAAATCTGATAAACAAGATGATAAAATGACACCTGTGCTGGCTACTTTAGGTGTTTTAGCTGCGACAGGATTGGTTTTGCGTATGGCGCCTGCGTATAAAAAAGCAGGAGAGTATAGTGTAAATGAATTCTTTAGTTTTGTGAAAGATAAATCAGGCGTTGATAAAACGATTGTTGAAAATCTTTTTAACCATGTTAAGGATTCAAAATACGCTAAAGATATGGTCACTGTTAGTGGTGATAAAATAATATTTAAAAAGAAAACGGTGCCTCAACTTATTTGGGACGGTCTTATTTATCCGTTTAAAATATTACCTGCAGATATTGCAAATGGTGTTGTAGGGCTTTTAGGAAAAATAAAACCTTTAAAAGGATGGGCAAAAAGAACTTTAAATAAACCGTTTTTTAAAAATGCAAGACAACGTTCAAAAGTTGATGCTCAAGTAAATTCTTTGCGCGGTTTATTTGAAATGGCTGATAAACTTAAAAATAAATCGTCACATGATATTGCATCTGAAATGTTTAGACAATCTGTAAAAATGTTTGATTCTAAGACCGGAAATTATGATACAAAGCATGAAAGGTCTTTAAACAGATTGGTTTCAGGACTACCTCCTGCTATTTTCTTGGCAAATGATGCATACAACTTGTCAAGAATGATGGACGATGATCCTAAAGCTGCGAAAAAAGAACAAAAAGCAAGATTTAGACAAGAAACGGCAAGAATTGGTTTTAATGCTTATATTACCTTGATTACTTTGGGAGCATTACAAAAGTATATCAACAATTCATCTCTTGGTATATTTATGATGACCGGTGCTACAACACTTGTTACAGAGGCTTTCTCAAGGTTAATTAACGGAAAACATATTACACGTTTGACTCCTGAAGAAGCTAGAGCTGAAAATATTAAAAATGATGCGGAAGAAGCTAAGATAAAGCCTGAAACTTCATTTAAAGCAACTAACAAAAAAGACGAAAAAGAAAAACAACATAAACCTTTATTATCATTCGATACAATAATGAAAGCCTCTGCGTTAGTCATAGCCGGCGGTTTTGGTGTAAAGGCGTTAAGGAGAATTCCTGAAGTTGAAAAACAATGGAAGGCTTTTTCCGGTTTCTTTAAAAGACAATATCGTTATTTAACAGAAATAGAGGATTATAAAATTTCGGTTAAAGAGTTAGATGAGATTACTCAAACTCTTGAAAAACATGGATTTAAAGATTTGGCATCAAAATACAGAGAGGTTGGAAAAATAGCGCAGAATGCTGATTATGTAAGCCTTGGTGCTAAAGATAAAAAGATTAAACCTCTTGTAAATTTTGTAATAGCTCCGTTTAAATTTGCTTGGAATACTGTTACTTTACCTTATAATCTTACAATGAAGGTTGTTAATGCTTTTGTTAAAAAACCGAAAAACTTGTCGTTGGCAATAAATGATAGCAGGACTATAGACAATATTATAAAAAATTATCAATTGGAAAAGGTTCTTTCTAAAGAAGATACAGAAAGTTTAATAGGATTTGTAGAAAAAGTAAAATCAGGAAAAATTGGTAAGGATGTTGAACTTACTGAACTACAACAAGGTCTTTTGAATAGAATATCAGATGTTTCTTCTCTTGCAAAAAGTATAGAAAATATCGGTAAAGAAGCAAAGAGTAAAAATCTTTCTCCTGAGCAATTTAAAGCGTATGTTAACGATAATATATTAAAAGCATTTAATGTTGATTCTATGTCAAATGTTTCAAACAGTGAGCTTTCGAATCTTGCAAAAACTGCAGCATCAATTGCAACTATATGGTTCTTGATGACTGATAACTACAATATGGTAATGCTAAAATCAAACGGTAATGATGTTGACGGTGCAAAGACTAAGTTTACTGAAAGATTTGTACAGGAAGGTTCCAGATTGTTCTATCAGACATTGTTAATTGACTTGTTTAACAGTACATTCAGAAGTCAGTACAACAAATCTTTATTTGGAATGAGCTGGATTACATTAACTAATACGACAATAGGTGAATGGCTGACAAGGGCATCGGTTGGTGTTCCAATTGGTACTCATACCCGTGACGGCTTAATTGAGATTGAGCAAAAACAAGAAAATGCAACAGGATTGAAAAAATCTTATTTCAACTTTATGAAACGTTTGACAGGTAAACGTTCTATAAAATCTTATGAAGTTGCCCCAAAAAATTCTGAACAAAAATCTGAAGATATTAAAAAAGCTCAAACTTCTCAAAAAATAAATTTTACAAATAAAAATATTTTTCTAGGTGAAAACGTTTAGATATAAATTTAAGAATGTAGTGTGGGCAAAGGCACCAGCCGTGCCCACAAAAATAAGTAGGGTAGATTTTAGTCTACCGAAAATAATCGGTTGTAAATATAACGTCATTCTGAGTCTTTAGCCGAAGAATCTAGTAGCAATAGTTTAGTAACAATGTCAAAAGTGAGGGGAATTATTTTCCTTCCCCTTGAGGGGGAAGGTGGCACGTAGTGACGGTAGGGGTGACAATGTGTTTAAATTTAATTCATCCACCTCCTATCCCCCTCCTCTCATAAGGAGGGGGAACAATGTTGCTTCCCTCCCTGTAATTGCCCACAAATAATAAAAATCTGAAAAAATAAAAATTACCGAAATTTACTATTTTCTGCTTATACCTAAAGGGGATTATTTTGAGTGTGTAAAAGTTTAAAATTTTACTATATGGAGTGTTAACTATGCTAACTAATTGTAGAGAAGGCGGTACTTACAATCGTCTGGAGATGAAAAACGTTAATAAAGATATTCTTGATTGGCTCGAAGATATTATTGATGAAAATAACAGCCGTATTGAGAAAAAAGAATGGAAAAGCAAATATAACAGTTACGTTATATATGATTATGAACCTTTTTGCACTGACGGGTTTGAAATTAATCTGGTGATTACATCTTACAATCCGGCTTACTTAAATTTCATTAAATATCTTTATGATGAAAAAGTCAGTACGATTGAATATCTGAACAATTGTATTAGTGTCTAAAAAATAACAGACTTTTATATAAAAGTCTGTTATTTTTTGTAATATAAAATTAAAAAATATAGCTCTTATTCTGCTGTAGCTTCTTCTTGATTTTTTGTAAAACATTCTTTGCAGAAAACTTCTTTTCCAGCAATAGGTTTGAACGGCACTTGCGTTTGTGCTCCGCATTTTGAACATACAGCTTCATACATTCTTCTGTGTTTTCTGTTGTTTTGTCTGCGTTTTTTTCTGCATTCCGGACATCTTTTTGGCTTGTTTACCAAACCTTTTTCTGCATAAAATTCTTGTTCACCTGCAGTGAATACAAATTCTGCGCCACAATCTTCACATACAAGTTTTTCGTCTTGGTACATTTGTCTTCTCCTAATTTTACTTGGTACTATAAAGAGATAACCCCACTCTTTAATTCAACCGATTATACAATATTTTTTATAAATATGCAAGGGGATACATAATTTAATATTTATTATGATTAAATTCCCTTAATATCTATTTTTTAAAGTAATCGCAAATGAGAGCTTTTTTGTGGGGAATAATATTTTTTATGAAATCTAAAATTCTATTTCTATCTATATCTTCAAGTTGTTTTTTTAAGATAGCTTTTTCCAAAACGACTTTGTTGTATAAATCAGAGCAGATAGTACTTTTATTTATGTGCTCTTTTAATTTAGCTAATTGAATCTCTTTTTCTCTGATTGAGTTAATTAATTCTTTTTTCACTTCTAAAGACCTTTCGTTATTAGAATAAAGCTAATTATGAAAATTTAAATCGACTTTTTAGTTGATTTAAAGTTATACATGCAATAAATCATACTCATAGCCTATTTTCAAAGCTTTAATATTTAAAGGTAAAAGGTTTTTTCTATGAGTCGGAATAACGTTATCAAGGGCTTTTTCAAGGTTTTCTATGCTTATAAGTTTGCTTGCTTTTGCAACTAAACCTAATGCAAGTATATTAGCCATTTTAATATTTCCTACTTCTTCGGCTAATTTAGATATAGGAGCAAAAAGATAATTTATATCAGCTCTTGTTTTTATTTCTTTGATAAGAGATGAATTTGCAATCATCCAGCCGCCTTTTTTTATTGTGGCAAGAAATTTATCGAAGGATGCTTGATTTAGGGCAACAACAAAATCTGTATCCGATTTATTAACTTCACTTACCTCTTCGTCACTCATGACGATTTCACAGTTAACAGTTCCTCCACGCATTTCTGCACCATACGAAGGGTACCATGTAACATTTAACCCTGCAAGCATAAACGCATTTGCAAGAACTTCTCCTGCGAGTAGTACTCCCTGTCCGCCAAATCCTGCTATTTTAAAATTTCTTTCCATTTTTTATACCATAACTTACGATTGTCTAAATTGCGCTTTACAGGCATCTTAATTCTTTTATAATTATCGTTGTTGCGCTTTGTTTTGTCAATGCACTTGGGTTGTTATTTCGAAATTATTTCAAGAATCTATTAACTTATCCATCGCACCTGCTTTGCTTTATTTGCTACCGTAATTTCCTTTCTAATTTATTGTTATATCTTTATAAATGCCCGGTTTAAATATAGGCATCATTTCCTCACGAACCCTTGTATGTGCCTTATCAGGTGTCATTTTCCAATTTGTTGGGCATGTTGAAAGAATTTCTACAAACCCAAAACCAAGTCCGTGTATTTGAACTTCAAAAGCTTTTTTTATTGCTTGTTTTGCTTTTCTTATATTTGCAACACTATCTAATGAAACTCTTGCAGAGAAAGCTGTTCCGTCGCAAAGAGCTATATGTTCGGCTATCTTTATCGGATAACCATAATATTCAAGATTTCTCCCTGTTGGAGATGTTGTTGTTACTTGGCCTAACAATGTTGTTGGTCCTAATTGACCGCCTGTCATTCCATATGTTGTATTATTAATACAAATTGCAGTAAGTTTTTCTCCTCTTAAGGCTGAGTGCATACTTTCAGCTAATCCGATTGATGCAAAATCGCCGTCACCTTGGTATGTGAAAACAACTTTATCAGGCTGTGCTCTTTTTACACCTGTTGCTTCTGCCAAAGCTCTGCCATGCGGAGCTTCCAATGAATCTACATTTAAAAAATCATAAGTGGTAACAGAGCATCCTATTGATGCAACTAATATAGAATTTTCTCTGATGCCAAGCTCATCTATAACTTCTGCAACCAATCTTACTGCAACACCATGGTCACATCCAGGGCAGAATGAATATTTTACATTATCTCTTAATGATTCAGGTATTTTAAAAACTTGTGTAGCCATTATAAAGCCTCGATTCTTGAAACAATTTCCTGTGCTGACGGAGGAGCTCCAACCCCTTTATTTATAAGTTCTACAGGGCATGCTCCGTTTACTGCCAATCTGACATCGTTAACCATTTGTCCCATATTTACTTCAACAGTTACAAATTTTTTAGCGGTTTTTGAAAGTTCTGCAAGTCTTTTTGTCGGGAACGGGAACAATGTTATTGGTCTGAAAAATCCAACTTTCAAGCCTTTTTCTCTTAACAATTTCATTGCAGTTTTGACATTTCTTGATGTGCTGCCAAAACTTACTAAGACTATATCAGCATCTTCTGTATTAATTTCTTCCCATTCAGTCTCATTTTCTTCGATTGTTTTGTATTTTTGGAATAATTTTTCCAAGAATACGCATTGATTATCTGCCAAAGGTGCATATGATCTTATTATTCTTCCGTCACGACCCTTTGCACCTGTTAATGCCCATTTTGAATTATCAATTTCAGGGTACGGATAATCATAAAATTCAACAGGTTCCATCATTTGTCCTAAAAGTCCATCTGCTAAAAGAACTGTAGGATTTTTGTATTTGTGAGCAAGATAAAATGCTTTATATGTTAGATCCACACATTCCTGAACGGTTGACGGTGCAAGAACTATTAATTTATAATCGCCATTTCCACCGCCCTTTGTAGCTTGAAAATAATCTCCTTGAGATGGATAAATGTTTCCAAGCCCAGGTCCGCCTCTCATAACACTAACCAAAACTACAGGCAATTCATCAGCTGTTGCGTACGACAAACCTTCCTGCATAAGTGCTACGGCGCATGAAGATGATGATGTCATGGCTTTTACACCGGTTGATGTTGCACCTATAACCATGTTTATTGCTGCTAATTCGCTTTCTGCTGAAACGTATGCTCTTTTAAGCTCCTGCATTTTGCCACTCATAAATTCTCCGATTTCACTTTGCGGAGTAATAGGATAACCAAAATAACACTGACATCCCGCTAGAACCGCAGCATTTGCAATAGCATAATTCCCTTTTGTTAAAACTTTTTTATTAGTTAAACATTCTGGCATTATTAATTTTCCTCTTCTTATTTGTCTTTATAAACTCCGGTAATCGCTAAATCAGGGCATCTTGTTGCACACATGGCACATGCCAAACACTGATGTTCCGGATCTTCAAATTCTACAATGTGATTTCCCAGGTTGTTTGTTTTGTCACTTATTTTAATTAATTTTTTAGGACATTCATTTATACATAAATAGCATGCTTTACATTTGTCCCCGTTAATTGTAATATAGCTCATCAAATTTTCCTAATCTTTTATAACTAAAATTATACCACTTAAAACTAAAAGAAATATATAATCTTTACATTTGTAATAATATAATTTAAAACTTGCATAGATTTGTATAATTCTGCTAAAATAATTGAGAGGGATACTGTACGGAAAGAGAATAAAATGGCACAAACAGTTGATGAAATTGCTGAATTAATAAATAATTTGCGAGATGAAAATGACCGCAATAGCGAAAATTTTGAAAAAGTTTTGACAAATATAAATGCTAAATTGGAAGAGATGTCGGATGGAGATAATATAGAAACATTACGACTTTATTTTTCTGAATTAAAAAAATCAATAGAAGAAAAGTGTACAAATGCTTTATTAAAATTTGAAGATGTTCAAAAGATATTTTCTCATATACTTGCTTTTCAAGATGAACTTGCGAAAGGTGAGGAAATTAAGTTATTGTTTAGCAATTTTAACAGTATTTTTGAAAAATTTTTATTAGAAATGCAAAATCGGAAAGAAATTCTTGAAAATATTGAAAGACAATTAGAAAATGCTGTGACAAAAAACGATATTGAAAATTTAGCCAATAGTGTAAATGACATAAAAGAATCTTTTGAAAATAATTCAAAAATGAATTATGAAAATTTGATAAATGAGATAAATAATTTGAAATTGGAAATTATTTCAAATATTAACACTAGCGATAATAATGAAGAACTTGAAAAAATTAATTCTTCTTTGAATGATTTAATAACAAATGTTCACTTTTTGATGGATTTGTCATCTCAGAACAATTCAGAATTGTTAGATAGCGTATCTTCTGAGACAGAATTAATTTTGTCGAAATTTATAGATGATATATCTGCAAATTCAGAAATGAATTTTGGTGTTATAAAAAACTCTGTTGAGAGTATAAATAGTGAAGTAAAGCAGTTAAAAAAAGATATTATGGATTCTGATAATGCCAGAACATTTGTTATATCTAACGGTTTTAATAATTTAAAAAGTTCGTTTGACAATATGCCAAACTTGTTTGGTTCTGTGCAAAATAATATATTAAATGTAGCAGGTGAACAATTAAAAGGTGTAGTAGAAAGTGTAAAAGAATATATCAAAGAAGCTCAGCAGGTTTCTTTGGATAACCGAGAGATTAAATATGCAGGTTTGGTGCAAAAACTTTCGGATATAGAAACATTGTTAACACAATCTGCACAAGATTATGAATTTAAATCGGAAAATTTGCAATCAAAACTTTCAGAATTCGTACAGATTGTGGAAAACAGTAGTGCTGATACTGAAGGCAAAATATCCGCATCATTAGATGAATTAAAAATGTTAAAAGAGGAGTTATTATCTTTAAACGAATCATTAAAGGCGGAGAAAATTGCAAATGATGAAAAATCTAATGAAAGTATTTCTATCATAGATGCAGGAATTGAAAATATAATACTAACATTGAACAATGTTAGTGATGAAATAAAAAGAGGTTCTGAAAAATCGGTTGGTTGTTTAATCGAAAATTCTGATAAAAAGTTATCTCAAATAAAAGAGCTTTTGTTTGAATTAAAAGATAGAGATAACTCTGTTGAAACAATTGATAAAATTTCAGAATCGGTTGAATCTATAAGTTCTGAATTAAGGCTTGTTAGTACGGATATTTTAGATGCATTACGTAATAAATCTGATGATATGATTCGTGCTTTTAATAGCATAAAGGAAAGTTTAGATTTATTTACGGGATTTGATGTTGAACAAATTTTAGAAACAATAAAAAGTCAGTTAGAAGATTCGTTCTCGAATTTCAGTATGAATGTGAATAAAGACATGCTTTCTTATTCTGAAAGTTTTTCAAATTTAGAGCAAGCTTATAAAAATTCTTTAAATAAAATTTCTGTTATTGAGGAATGCGTAACTGATAAAATTCAAAGTGATCTTGAACTTATGAATTTGACTATTGAAAAAAATATATCAGGTTTAAAAAGTTCAATTACTGATACTATCGGGGTACAAGTTCAAGATATCCAGGAATCAGTAAATTCAATAATGGATGATAAGAAAATTTTTGAAGCATTGGATAATATAAAAAATAATTTCCAAGAGAGGTTTGATTTATTTAATAATAATCAAAATCTAGTGTCTTCAAAACAAGATGAAATCCAAGATGATATAAATAAGTTATTTGATAATATAAAATCATTTGTGAATATTGCAACACAAAAAGTTATTGATAATACAAATTCAGATAAAGTTATAACCAAAATTGAAGAACTAAAAAGTGATAATTTGGCAATAGCGGATAGTATAAATAATTTGAATACAAAACTAGATGTTATTGTTGCAGATTCCACAGCTGAAGAAATGCATCAGAGATTTGACGAAATAGGAGATGCGAATAATCAAATTAATGATAAGATATCTGCGTTAAATACAAAAATAAATATTATGGCAACAGATACTGCTTCAGATGATATTAAATCTAAATTAGATAAAATATCGGAAAAATCTGAAAAAATGATGTCAGATTATTTTAATAATTTAAATGCTAAAATAGATACAATTGTTTCTGATGAATCTATTGGACTTGCTTTAAATGAACTTACTGATTCTGAAAAAGAGATTTCAAATATTGTGCAAAGTATTAATACAAAAGTTGATGCTATTGCTGCTGACACATCTTTAGAAAGTTTGTTGGATGAGATTGATAATGTAAAAAATATTATATATGAACAGCATAAGAATTTTGAAACATCTTCTGATGATAGATTGTCTGCAATTGATACTTATTTGAAAGATGTTTTAGTGAAACTTGATAACGTTGATTTGGACAAGAATGCAGAAGATATTAAAGAATCTGTAATGAATGCTTTGATATCTGTTGTTGACCAAATATCATTTGTTGAAGAATCTGAGGAAATTAAAGATTTTGTTGAAGAAAAAACAGATGAGATAAATAAGAATATTATAGAAGTTCAAAATCAGTTAAAGCAGCTGTCAACATCTGATGATGCGTTTGATTATACATATACTTTACAGGATGTAGAATCTGATATTGCAAAATTAAGGATTGCAATTAATAATTTGCAGAGTGCTGATTATAGTGATTTGTCTTATGAAATTAAGAAAATCGTAAATGCGGTTGATGGTCTTGAGGCTTCTTTAACTCAAGACGAAATGATTGATTTGAAAGCAAATATCGAAAGCTTGACTGAAGATATTTTGAGTATTAGTGTCAGAACAAACAGAATATTGTTGAATTCTGATGAATCTTTTAAAACCTTAACCGATGGATTGAATAATTTTAGCGGAATAATTTATAAGCTAGAAGATAGGATAAATAATCTTGATACCAATGAAGCAACCTCAAGAATAGAAAATAAGCTTGATAGAGTTCATTCTATGGCTGTTGCTTCTGCAAATGCCGATAAAGTATTTCATCAAGCCCTTATGTATCTTGGTGAATGGGTTGATTTAACAACAGAAAATATATCTTCAATATCTGATAAAACTGCTCGAATTAATGATTTGGAAAAAAATATTGAAGATATAAAATCAAATCTGCCTTTAAAAGATGATATTTTAAATGAAATAAAGGAATTATTGCCTGATAATCAAGATTTAATCAGTAGACTTGTATCAAAATTCCAACTTCAGGAAGAAAGAATTGATATTTTGGAGAACAAACTTGAAAAAATTCTTTCGACAATTGAAGAAAAAGATGATACTGTGTTGAACAGAAAAGTGGATAAAATAGAAAAAATGTTATCCAAACTTGGAACAAATATTGAAAAGTTGACTTCTTATGTTGATGAAGAATAAATTAATTTCGGAGTTAAAACAATATCTTTCTAAATCAAATATACTTGAAACATTGGAAGAACGTTATGCATATGCTCAAGATGCTTCAAATTCAAGGGAAGTCGTAAATCTTCCGGATGTTGTTGTCTTTGTTGAAAGTGTTGAACAAATACAATCAGTTGTGAAGCTTGCAAACAAGTATAAAATGCCTGTTGTTTGCCGAGGTGCAGGGACGAATGTTGTTGGAGCATGCAGATGTGAGCATGGCGGAATATTATTGAACTTTTCTAAAATGAATAGGATATTGGAAATTAATCCTGAAAATATGACTGCAACTGTTGAAGCGGGTGTAATTTTAGGTGATTTGCAAAAAGAAGTTGACAAAATTGGTTTGTTTTATCCTCCTGACCCTTCAAATTTAGCAGTATCTACAATAGGTGGTAGTGTTGCGCAAAATTCAGGCGGAGCAAAATCTTTTAAATATGGTACGACAAAGGATTATGTTCTGGATATGAAAGTTGTTATGGCTGACGGTTCAATATTAAGAACCGGTTCAAGTACTATAAAAAATTCAACAGGTTATAACTTAAACACTTTGTTTGTAGGTTCAGAAGGAACTTTAGGAATTGTTGCCGAAGTGACTTTGAAACTTATACCAAAACCTGAAGCAAAAAAAGTTTTTATGGCATATTTTGACACAGTAAAAGATGCAGTTTTGGCTGTAAATTCATTGATAGAACAGAGAATATATCCGGCAACAATAGATTTTATGGATAAAAATGCGATAAAAACGGTTGAAGAATTTTATCCTGCAAATTTATTAACTGATAAAGAGGCTGCTTTGGTTATTGAGATTGACGGTTTTGAGTGCTCAATGGATTATCAGGAAAGAATAATAGTTGGTGTTTTATCAGAATGCAGGGCATCTGCAATTCAGGCTTCTCATAACGATGAAGAATATGAAAAAATATGGAAAGCTCGTCGTTCATCAATGGGTGCTTGTGCAAAAATAAAGCCAAATGTTACGACAGATGATGTTATAGTTTCAAGGGAAAAATTGCCTGAACTTGTTTTGGGTATAAGAGAAATATGTTCAAGGTATAGTCTTAAAGTGTGTATGGTTGGTCATGTGGGTGATGGTAGTGTCCACCCGCAAATTCCTATAGATTATAGTGATGAAGATGAATATTCAAGATATAAAAGAGCTAAGGTCGAAATATATAATTTGACAGGTCAATTGGGCGGCATATTGTCCGGCGAGCATGGAATTGGTGCGGATAAACGTGATTATATTGATAAGGTTGTTAATTCCGTTTCATTGGATTGTATGCGTCAAATAAAAAAAACATTCGATTCTAATAATATTTTAAATCCTTATAAAATATTTTAGAATGTTTACAATAATGATAATTTAGAGTATACTTATATTTATCTTTTATTTGTAATTTTATATATTGGAGTAAAAAATGTCGGTTGATTTATCTGTTGTTATTCCCTGTTTAAATGAAGAAAAAACAATAGCAATATGTATTCAAAAATGTAAACAATCATTTCAAAAATTGAATATTGCAGGAGAAGTTGTAGTTGTAGATAATAATTCTACAGATAGAACTGCAGAAATTTCAATTGCTGAGGGAGCTCGGGTTGTTCGTTGTGCTGAGCAAGGTTATGGAAATGCTTTGAGATGTGGTTTTAAAAACGCTGAAGGTGAATATGTTTTGATGGGAGACGCAGATAATACATATGATTTTTTAGAGATCCCTTTGTATTGGAATAAAATGAAGCCTGAATTGGGCATGGTAACAGGCTCAAGGATAAGAGGAAATATCGAGAAAGGTGCTATGCCTTGGAAAAATCGTTATATTGGTACTCCTGCATTAACTTTTATATTGAATTTACTATATGGAACAAAATTATCTGATTCTCAATGTGGCATGCGATTAATGAGAAAAAAATGCCTTGATCAAATTACGTTTAAAACTACAGGTATGGAATTTGCAAGTGAATTGTATGTTGAATTTGTAAAACATAATTTTAAAATTGATGAGGTCCCAATATCTCTGTATAAGGATGTACAAGGTCGTATTCCTCACTTGCGTCCTTGGAGAGATGGGTTTAGGCATTTGAGATATTTGATTAAAGCAAAATTCACAAAATAATAAAATAAAATAAAAAATTAATGCTGTTTGCTGTTTATTATATAATTATAATATGAATAAAGCGGAGCTTATCAATTATTTCATATCTTTGGGGTTAGAAGTTCATACGGGAACAAAGGCGAGAGGGCATCAAGGGTTTTTTATTAAAAACAGGATTGATATTTCAAAAAATGTCCCTGAAAATAAAGTTGTGCAGACGCTTTTGCATGAATTTGCTCACTATATTCATTCAAAAATTGAACCTGACATGAATAAAACAGGCGGTAGTTTAAAAGTTTTGTTTCAGTCAGAAAATCCTGTATATAAAGAAGAATTAATGAAAGTAACAAATTTTGTTGATGAAAACTCATTATGTATAAGGCTTTATGAGCATAAGGATAGGATTAAGTCAAAAATTAAGGAGCAAGAAAAGATTATAAGACAAGATTATCCAAATTTTATGCGTTCTAAAAAGTTTAAAGAATTTGATAAATATATAAGAAAATCTCAGGCAAAATATTTATTGAGATATGACAGGGTAAAAGTTGTTGAGGGTGGATTTTTCAAAAAAACAGTAAAATTATATTCAATTGACAATATAGAAGCAGATTTCCCTGATATGCCAAAAGCTTTTATGTCTTGTATAAGGCTAAAATCTTTGCAGAGAAAACAAGCTCGTGTTTCTGCGAGAATTAACAGATATAAAAAATATTATGAAAAACCTACAGAGCTTTTTGCCCGTCTTGTTGAAGGACTTTATATTGACAGAGAATGGGTTGAAGCAATCGCTCCAAATGTTACAAAGCAATTCTATGATTTACTTAACGACGGATACTATATGGAGTTGAAAAAAACCTTGCAACTATGCAATCTTTAAACTATTTAACCAATTACACTCTGCCGTACATGTCCTCGTATCTTATGATATCTTCTTCTATAAGCGGGTTGCCCTTTTGAACTTCAATGATTTCCAAATCCTCTTTATAAGGATTTTGGAGGGAGTGTATAGCTTTTAGCGGAATATCTACACTGTGTCCCTGAGAAAGGATGATGTCTTTGCCTTCTAATACAACTTTTGCCGTTCCTGACAGTACAACCCAATGCTCGCTTCTAAAGTTGTGAGATTGTACAGAAAGTTTTTGCGCAGGGTTTACATGAATAATTTTTGTTAAAAAACCTTCGCCTTGTGCAATTACTGTGTAAAATCCCCAAGGGCGATAAACGGTTTTGTGTATAAGATGTGTGTTGTCGTTTTGTTTTTTTAGTGTTTCATATATATGTTTTACATCTTGTGTTCTGTCTTTTTTGCACGCCAAAATTGCATCTTCAGTTTCTACAATGACTGTATCTTCAAGCCCTATTGTTGCAACAAGTTTTGAGGACGAGTAGACAAAAGAATTTTTTGAATTCTCATCTAATACATGGCCCACAAAAACATTACCGTTTGTATCTTTTTTGCTTACATCATAAATTGATTGCCATGAGCCCAAATCGTTCCAATCGCTTTCCAATTTGACAAGTGCAATCTTGTCTGATTTTTCCATAATTGCGTAATCTATTGAAATGCTCGGCATTTTGTCAAAATCTATGAACGGAATTTCATCTTTTTTATTAAAGTCAAAAAGTTCTGAAAGCTTTGCTATTTCATGAGCATGCTTATATGCTTCTTCAAACAATGTTGAAGCTTTGAACATAAAAATTCCGCTATTCCAAAAATATGTTCCTGCCTGTAAATATTTTTTTGCAGTTTCACAATTTGGTTTTTCAACGAATTCTTTTACTTTGTATCCGTCTTGTATTTTTTCAGAGGTGTTAATATAGCCGTATCCTGTTTCAGGGTAACTAGGTTCAACTCCGAATGTTACAATATATCCGTCTTCAGCTAATTTTTCACCTTTTTTTACAGTAGATAAAAATTTTTCATTGTTTTCGATTAAATGGTCTGACGGAACAACAATTATTATAGGGTCTGAATTAGATTTTTGCATAATATATTTTGTTGCCAAAACTATTGCAGGAGCAGTGTTTTTTGCAACAGGTTCAGATAATACAACGGGGTTGTTGCACAAATCGGAAAGTTGCATCCGAACATTTGATGTATGCTTTGTATTAGTTATGCTCACTATTTCTGATGCGCAGTTTTTTAATCTTTCGTATGTCGCTTGTAACAAGCTTTTTTTTGAGTTTAGATTCAAAAGTTGTTTAGGATACAATTCTCTTGAAAGAGGCCATAATCTACTTCCCGAACCGCCTGCTAATATGATTCCGTACATTTTTCTCTCCTATAATACATTATTATATAGCAAAAATTTAATTTCTTGAATTATATATTAATTTTTGGTAATATGTTAACAGTAATGTTTGAATGGGATATGAAAAAGAGAGTAATAGCCGGAAGTGTTGCTGTTTTGTTGGGTTTGGCTGCAGTAGGTATTGCTGTGCTTTATCAACCAGAGAGCAAAACGGAGGAGATTTATAGAGCTGCCCTTGAGGATTTTAATGCAGGTAAATATCAAAATTCATATTATTTGTTTTCTAAAATATCTATGTCTTCAAATTTAAAGCCGGTTGCAATATACCATAGAGCTGAATGTGCAAAAATGCTGGGCGATGAAAAATCAGAGCTTAAGCAATACGAAATTCTTTTTAATAATTATCCAAAGCATAAGTTAAGTTTGAAATCCAAATATCTCGCAGCACAAAAATTGGTTGAACAAAAACCAGAAATTGCAAAAAAATATTTTGAAAATATTATAAAACAAGCACCTGATACAGATTATGCAATTGCATCAGAATATTATTTAGGTGTTTTGTTGATGAATGAATACAAGGATGAAAAAATAATTCCGGTTTCTGTCAAAGATGATGTACAGAATTATTTTAGACATTATATAAAACAAGCTCCGTCAGGCAGGCATGCTTTGAATGCTGTTTATAATTGGATGGAATTTGTTGATAACATATCACAGGATGATTATTTGTTAATGGCAAATACTTGTTATTTGTTTGATGAAAATAATATGGCCAAAGAATTACTTTCAAAATCAGATATACATGAAAGTTGGGTACTTGATGTTAAAGTTTCATATAAATTAGGTAATTATTCACGAGTTAAAAATCTTGTAGAAAACGGTATTCAAAAATATTTGACTTATGTTTCTGCAGATCAGCTAATAGATGCGATAGATATATATAATAGTTTAGGTGGTTCAAATTCAACAAACAGACTTTTGGGGTTAATGTCGTCTGATTCTATAAAAGGCAGAGATTACTTGATGTATTTGAAATGTCAAAGTGCAGTGCAAAATGAAAAAACAGCTTGTTTTAGTAAGTTATATTTAGACTATCCAAATGGTAAATTTTCAGCAGAATCTTTATCAAATATATTTTTTGCAAAGATAAAATCAGGTAATGTTGAGGATGCTAAAAAAGTTGGAGAAGATCATTTAAGAAAATTTCAGAGCGTAAATTCTACTCCAATGGTTATGTTTTGGCTTGGAAAGTTGTATGAAAAAACTAATGATTACGACAAATATAATTATTATTATAGGAATGTTATTGATAAATATCCTGATTCATATTATGCGTATAGAGCTTATTTAAAATTAAGACGCATGCAAGGACCGATAATTACAAGCAACCTTAACCCACAGCCTGTTGAATATCCTTACAGGTATACAAAAAATAATATTATCGTTAAACTTGTAAATTTAGGGGATTATGATATTGTTAATGATTTTGCGGGTGATGATGAATTCATAAAGAGTTGGGTTTTGTATAAAAAAGGTGACTATTCTCATTCCATGCTTGTAGCTCGTGATGCTATGGAAAAATTGGAAGATAAACCGGATAAATATGACATGCGCTGGCGACTCGTTTATCCTGTAATGTATTTTGATAATATTAAAAAATATGCAAATGAAACAGGTAATAATTTGCCGTTGATTGTCTCTTTGATTAGAGAAGAAAGCTATTTTGACCCGTTGGCGCAGAGTGCCGTCGGAGCAAGAGGTTTGATGCAATTGATGCCTGCAACTGCTTCAGATATAAATTCAAAATTTTCTTTAGGCATGTCAATTCCTGATGATTTATATAATCCTGAAAAAAATATAAAACTTGGAAATTATTACTATGAATTTTTAAGAAAAAATTTGGAAGGCTATGATATATCTTCAATAGCTGCTTATAACGGTGGAATAGGCTCTCTCAAAAATTGGAAAACATCTATAAATTATAATGATACAGATGAATTTGTAGAACAAATTCCTTATGCTGAAACAAAAACATATGTAAAAAAAGTATTCCGCAGCTATTGGAACTACATAAGAATTTATTCGGGGAATAATTAGTTTTACATAATAAATATTAT
>CAMPBE010000003.1 GCA_946636615.1 uncultured bacterium
GGGAAGTATGAAATAGCCTACCCCTCACTCCCCTCCCCATAGTGGGCGGGGAAGCATGAAATGCCAGCCAACTCTAAGTGATGGATTAAACGTGTGTTCTCCTTTATTGGCAAAAATTTATTTACTAAATTTTACAACATGTTGGCAAGAGCAAAATAATAATGTATAATACTCCTATCATTTTGAAGCGGATATATTGGATTCTTCGCTTTGCTCAGAATGACTTATAGAAGAAGAATCTGCAAGGAGTTTTTTATGGAAGATTTGAAAGTTGTTATAGGTTCTGACCACGGTGGATTTCACTACAAAGAAGCTATTATTGATTATTTGAAAGCAAGAAATATAGAGTTTGTTGATATGGGAACTTATACAAGAGAATCTTGTGATTATCCTGAAATCGCAAAATCTGTTGCTAAAAAAGTAGTTTCAGGTGAATTTAACAGAGGAATTTTGGTTTGTGGTACCGGTATCGGTATGTCTATTGCTGCAAATAAAATTAAAGGCATAAGAGCCGCTTTGTGTGGGGATACATATTCCGCAAGAGTGTCTCGTGCTCATAATAATGCTAACATATTGTGTCTAGGAGAACGCGTAATTGGCGAACACCTCGCTTTGGATATTGTTGATATTTGGCTAAAAACAGGTTTTGAGGGCGGAAGACACAAACGCAGAGTTGATATGATTGAGTAGAATGAGATTGAGATGCTATCAGATTGCCATTACGAGCAAACGCAGTTTGCATAGTAATCTCATTCACAATAAAATATATATGAGATTGCGACGCTTCGTTCGCAATGACAAGCAGATGTCATTACGAGGAGGGCAATAGCCCGACGTAGTAATCTCATTCATGGTAGAATGTTATGGATTGCGGCGGTCGTTTCAATCTCTCGCAATGACAGTTAAATACAAAACAGGTATGATAAAGGTATGACAAAAGATATAGACTCAAAAAAACTCGCCTGCATTATTGCAAGAACTCTTGATGATAAATTAGGCAAAAACATTTCAATATTAGATATAAGTAATGTTTCATCTATTGCTGATTATTTCGTAATTGTTACAGGTGATTCTACGCCTCAGGTTAAGGCATTGATGGATAATACGAAAGAAAAAATTAAGGAGTATTTTTCCAGAACTCCGATAAGAATGGAAAACGATGCTAAAAACAGATGGAATCTTTTGGATTACGGTGATGTTATTGTTCATATTTTGCATAAAGATGAGAGAGAAACTTATGCTATAGAAAAGTTTTGGAATCATGCATTCAGGATTTCTGAAGAGGATTGGAAAGAGATTTCTAAAGATTATGCTGAATATTAATATTTCTAAATATCTTGCAAAAATGCTGAAAATGAGTAAAATAATTGTTATGTAGTGCAACGATGCTTTATAATATTAAGGAAAAATAATGGAAAGAGAAGAACTTAACAGACAAATTGAAGAACTAGTTGTTGCGATGGCTAAAGACCCGCAAAACATAGAAAATTATCATAATTTATCTGAATTGTATTTGCAGATTGAAGATTATGACAAAGTTATGTCGGTTTTAGAGAGTCTTTTGACTATTAAACCTGACGATGTCAGAGCATTGATTGGTATGGGTACGATGTGGTTTTATGAAAAAGATTTTAGAAAATCTCTTTCTTACTACAATCGTGCGTTAGAAATTAATCCTAAAAACTTTTTGATTTATTACAATATCGGAAACGTATTTGCTGAGTGGAAAAATTTTCCGAAAGCTCTTTTCTATTACAACAGAGCTATTGACTTAAATTCTACAAATCCTGAAATATATAATGCAATTGCTCTTTTATATCAGGACAATGAAGATTATGTTGAATCAAAAGCATATTATGAAAAAGCATTATCTCTTGATCCTGAAAACCTTACTGCGTTGATTGATATGGGTAATGTATGTTTCAAATTGTTTGATTATGAAACTGCATTGGAACTTTATAAAAAAGTTTTTGTTCTAAACCCTGATAATAAAGTTGTTGCTATCTGTTTGGGTAATACTCTTACTCTAATGAGAGAAAGAGAAAAAGCATACAATTATTATGAAAAAGCTTTGACTATGGATGGCGATAACTACAAAGCCTACATTTGTTATGCAATTGCTTTATCTGAATTCGGCGAATACGATATGGCGGTTGAGATGTACAAACGTGCAATAGGTGTTCAGCCCAAAGAGATTGATGCTCAAACACTTTTGGCAAACTTGTATACCAATTTTAACTTTATAGATATGGCGATGGATTTGTACAAAGAATGTTTGCATATTAAACCTGCAAGTGCAGAAACTTATATGTTATTAGGTAATGCACATTATCTTAAAGGCGAAATTGAACAATCAATTGGTGCATATAAATCGTCTATAAATATTGCTCCGGAAAATGATGAATACAGACTTATTTATTCTCAAGTTTTGGATGAATATATTGATAAAAAAAGAAACGGAGAACCTGTATAATGCAAGAGGAGCGTACACTGATTGAAAAAATTGTTTCCGCTCTTTCCTATTTGTCAATGGGAATGGTTGGGTTTATATGGCTTATAATAAGCTTATTTACTAGAGTGAGATTGAAAACTTTTTTGCAGTTTCATATTTTTCAGTCAATATTTATTTCACTTGCGTATGCGGTTTTGTCGTTGTTTGTGGGCTGGGTGTCTAACTTTTTGAGTGTGATACCTTTTATTAATAAAGTTGTTGCACAGATAAACTTTTTATTAAATATGCCGCTGCTGTTTAGTTATTCTTTTATACAAATAATTTTATATTCATTTATATTTTATCTTGCAATTCAAGCGTTTAGAGGAAAATACAGTTATATTCCTTGGGTTTCTGAAATTATAGGACAAAATATTTCAAGATAATTATTCTATTTCCGACAAAACTATTGCATTGGAAAGCGGAATGCCGCCTCTTTGAGCAGGATTGTTTACGACTTGTCCTTTTACATACATTACGGTTGAACCGCCACCGTCAAGGTTCATTGCATTTGTGCAGCCGATTGACTGCATAAAATATGCCAATTCCATTAAGGTCATTCCGACAGAACTTCCCTCTCTGCCATCTACTGCTACTAAAACTAAATTATTGTCCGCAGTATAGCCGATTGCACTTCTTGGATTTCTTCCGCCTATTGCACCGAGTTTTTGTGCTGTCATATCTACAAAAACTTCGCTGTCTTTGACCAAGTACGGACCGCCTGAAATTATATGTTTTACATTTTTCCATTCCGGATTTGTGTTAATTGTTAATTTGGCATCTTTTTTCTCTAAAAGCGGCTGGAGTATCGATTTGGGCCCGCTTAGTATATAGCCGTTTTTAGGGATCAATATCGGATTTGCTGAAGCTTTGGTTATTAGATTATTTTCAACAAGCAGGTTCATACCGTATTTTGGTGCGTAAGGTGACATCTGACCCCACTCGGGAGTGTATGCCAAAACATATGTTGATAACATTCTCGGTTGATTTATATTATCAACTTTTATTTTAGTGCCGCTTCCTTCTACAAATGCATCCAATTGAACTCTTGCAATATCAAATTTCGTATTTTTGCCATCAGAAAAAATACCCATTGCTACTCTGTCATAGATAGGTCCTGTGTACATTTTGTGGTTAATCATTAAAGTCCCTAAGGGAACACCTGTTTGAGGTTTAAAATATGTACCGTTCAAAGCAATTAGCGCATTACTCTTCTTTGCAATTGTAGTTATCGTTCTTCTACTGTTTAAAGTTGTATCTGATGACAATACAGGGGTAAGTTCAAAACCTTTTGCCAACTTCATATCCACTTCTACAACATTAATTTTAACCGGTCTGCCTGAATAATATTTTGTAAGTTTAATGTGCTTTACCCCGCTTTTTATATCCTTTATTTGAGCTTTAGGATACTTTTGAGTAATCATTGTATTGAAATTTTTCTCTCGGGTTTCAGTTGAAATTTCGTTTAATATTTTCTCTTTTGTGACACCAATATCAAAGTCAGGAGCTGTTAATTGTGCAATTCTCTCTGCACGAATAGGCGACAGCCCCTGACACAATACTAATACCCCGATGACTGAAACGTTTACAAATGCTTCAATCATTTTTTTATAATCTTTGTCGTTGTAAATTAGTGTATCCATATTATCACCCAAGATTTAATGTAAAATGAGATTCTTCGGCTCGCTGTCATACTGAGCGAAGGTTCTCATAAATTATTCGTCTCAGAATGACGTTAATTTTACGGATACCTTTTTGATTTAAGAGTGGTGTGGGGAATAACACTCATCGGAAACTTGATAAAAACTATGTCAAGATCTTCCTACTACTATTGTAACATATTTTTACAAACTTTACTATCCTTTATATTAAGAAATTTTACAAAACTAAATATGGTAAAAGTTACACTATTTGGGCGACATGTAAGATTTTTAATATGCTATAATTAATGGTATCTAAAAGGAGATAATTATGACAACTTTTGAACTAAATTTAACACTTGAAGAATTAGAAAAACGCACGGACAAAGATTATTTAATGACTAAAAAAATGCTGAAATCTGATGCCCCGGAATATTTAAACCTTGAGCAAGGTGATAAAGAAGCGCTTAAATACCTTGTGAAAGCTGCGTATATTTTAGAAAAGATTAATATGCAGATAGATTGTCATCACAATTTGGAGTTTAAAGCATTTTTGGAAGATGAAATAAAAAAAGGCAACAAACAGGCTGAATTAACAAAAATTCTTTTTGATGCTCAAAAAGGGATGAATGCAATCGATACAATGTCAAATAAAATTAATTTAGCAAAAGGTATAGAAGAAAAATTAGGTAAAGGAGTTTACCCCGAAGATTTATCAAAAGAAGAATTTCATTCGATTTTGACTAAAATGATAAATGAAGGGAAAATTGATGAGGTCAAGGCTATTTTAACTCAGCGTTCGGTTGTCGAAAGGGATGGTAAATATCTTAAAGGGATTGATTATATCGATAAATTTAAAGAAGATTTTTCAAAAATGGCGGACGAAATTGAAAAAGCATCAGAAGTTTCGACAAATGCTGATTTTAACGAATATTTGAAACTGCAGGCGAAGGCTTTGAGAAAAGCTGATCCTATGCTTGATGCTTATGCAGACAAAAAATGGGCAACTTTGCAGGATACCCCTTTGGAATTTACGATTACGCGTGAAAATTACGAAGATGAGATGACCGGAACAATTGCCGAAAACAAAGAATTATCAGAACTTCTTGAAAAGAATGGCATAATCCCGACACCAAAAGACTTTTTGGGTGGTCGTGTGGGTATCGTAAACAAAAAAGGTACAGAAGCTCTGATGGCAATAAAAAAATATCTCCCGATATTGGCAAAAAATATGCCGTTTGCTGATGAATATGAACAGAACATTTCTCCTGACAAGGATACCAAACAAACGATGGTTGACGTTGACTTAGTTGCTGTAACAGGGGATGTCGGTGCATACAGAGGCGGAATAACTTTAGCCGAAAATCTTCCAAATGACGACAAACTATCGCTCTCAATTGGCGGCGGGCGCAGAAACGTATATCACAGACAAATCCGATTTATTAGTGATATGAAAAAGTTACAGGAAAGATTAGATGAAATTTTAGACAAAGATCAGCATAAATATTATTTTGATGAGGCTGACCATTGGTTTACAATAGGACATGAAAATGCGCATTCTCTTGGACCCAAAAAGGCTTGCGAAACACTCGGTAAATACAGAAACATTATTGAAGAAAACAAAGCTGATATGGGTTCTTTAGCTTTTGTAGATTTGTTGACTGAACTTGGATTGTATACGGAAGAACAACGCAAACAAATTATTGTAACAACAATAGCCGATAATTTCTTAAAATCAAAACCTACGTTGAGTCAAGCGCACAGAGTTAGAACAGTTATGCAGAATAAGTATTTTTCAGAAAGAGGGGCATACGACATTATTGATGGAAAAATTCACGTTAATATTGATAAAGTTGTTCCTATAGCAAAAGAAATGCTTTCAGAAATTATCAGAATACAAATTGAAGGCGATTTTGATAAGGCTGAAAAATACGTTCTTGATAATTTTGTTTGGACGGAGAATTTGAAATTAATAAGCCAAAAACTTCAAAAGATAAACAAAACACTCAACGGCAGAACAGAATCAGAACTTGCAGAAAATTTGCTAAATGAATAAAAAGCGTCCTTTAAAGGTCGCTTTTTTGTGCTAAAATTAATAAAAAGAGGACAGCATGGAATTTATAAATACAATTTTAGGAACTTTAATAGGATTTATTCAGCATATAATTAGCACTATGGGATTTTGGGGAATTAGCTTACTTATGGCTATAGAATCCTGTAATATTCCGCTTCCGAGTGAAGCTGTTTTGCCTTTTGCCGGAATTATGGTTAATAAGGGTGAAATAAATTTCCATGTAGCAGCTTTGGCAGGTGCTTTTGGTTGTATATTAGGTTCAATTCCTTCATATTATCTTGGGTATTTTGGCGGAAGAAGCTTTGTTGAAAAGTATGGCAAATACTTTTTGATTTCTCATAAAGATCTTGAAGAAGCAGACAAATGGGTTGAGAAATACGGAGATTGGGCTTTTTTTATATGTAGAATGCTGCCGGTTGTAAGAACATTTATTTCTTTGCCAGCAGGTATATTAAGAGCAAAAAAAAGAGTATTCTTTACTTTAACATTTCTGGGCTCTTTGATATGGAGCTATGTTTTGATTTATGTCGGTATAAAAATGGGCGAAAATATGGAAGCTTTCAAACATATTTGGCATAAGTTTGATGTGGCAATTATAGTAATATTTGGTGTACTTGGAGTGCTTTATGTTTATAAACACATAAAACACCTTAAAGAATCATGATTTAAGATATAAATTCAAGAACAGATGAACCAAAAAGTAAAACTCCAATAACAATAGCAATTACTGTTGCAAACATTACTGCACCTGCTGCGATATCTTTTGCCATACCCACAAGTTTTGAATATTTATTGTGAAATACGGCATCCAAAGAAAATTCAACTGCAGAATTTACCATCTCAGTAACAATTACAAATCCAATTGTTAAAAGCAACATACAAATTTTTGTAACTGAAAAATTAAGTAAAAAAGCCATAGCTAAAACCACAAGTGCAATACAGCAATGAACTCTTATATTGACTTCCGATCTTAAAACTATTCTCATTCCTTTTCTTGCATTTCTGAAAGTGTTTGAAAACCCTTGTTGTTTAAATTTTGACATACTCCAGAGCCTTATTTTGTAAATCTATAATAAAATTATAATCTTCTTCTGTCTGATGGTCAAATCCTAATAAATGCAATATGCCATGGCTTATTAGAAAAGCAAGTTCGTGCTCTCTGGAAACTCCTTTTTTTTCAGCTTCTTCTTGTACTTTGTCTAAAGCTATTATAACTTCTCCAAGATTTATTTCTCCATCAAAGATAAATTTTTCTTCACTATCTGCAAAAATCGCAAAAGTAATAATATCTGCAGGATAATCTTTATTTCTGTATTCTTTGTTTATATCGTGCGTTTTATTGCTATCACAATATAAAAAGTCAAATGATATTGACTCATATTCAAATCCATTAAGGCAACATGATTTGTTGACTTCAGGTAATGCTAAATAAAACTTTAGTATTCTTTTTGCCAATCTGATAAACTTTTCTTCTTCAATATTCCAATCAGGGAAAATATTTTCGCTTATTATAAAAATATTAGGCATTATCATCCTCATGTTTTTCGATATTTTCACCCTCAAGTTGTTTGATTTTATCTTCTAAATCCTTGTCTAATAATGCAGGCATTACGACTTTTTCTTGTTGTAACTCGTCAGGCAGGTTCTCTTGGTACTTAATTCTGTTGTGCTGCATACCTCTAAGTATTCTTGAGAATGTTGAAGCTATGACTTTTATATCTTTTAAAGTTAGCGGGCTATCTGACAACTGAGTATCATTCAGACGTTCGATAATAATTTTGTCAATCATAGCATCAATTTCTTCAGTTGTAGGATTTTTTAAAGATCTTACAGCAGATTCAACTGCATCAGCAATCATTAAAATTGCAGTTTCTTTCATATTTGGTTTTGGACCTGGATATCTGAACTGCTCTTCTTTAACGTTTTCAACGCCTTCTTCTTGTACAGCTTGATTATAAAAATAACTAGCTAAACCTTCTCCGTGGTGTTGGAGTATAAAGTTTTGAATAATTGGAGGCAGCTTGTACATTTTTGCATATTTTATACCGTCTTTCGGATGAGCAGTAATAATCATCTTACTAATTCTAGGTGTAAATTTGTTATGAGGGTTTTCTATCATAAAATATGATTGATTTTCTGTAAAGAACAGTGGACGTTCAAGTTTTCCGATATCATGATAAAGTGCGCCAACTCTTGCCAATATAGGATCCGCTCCAATTGCTTCCGCTGCTGCTTCACATAAATTCGATACCATTAAACTGTGGTGATATGTGCCCGGTGCTTCCATTTGAAGTCTTTTTAATAGTTTTTGGTTGTGATCTCCTAATTCTGATAAGCCGTACGGTGTGATTATTTGAAAAGCTTTTTCAAATAATGGTAATGAACCTGATGCAATGATAGCACTGACTACTGAATTAAGGAATATATATGTGCAGTCTTTTAGTATTAGAACACTGCTAACATCAATTAAGCACTTTTCTAATATATATATACTCAAAACAATTACTAAGCCGGCTAAACCAACATTAAATCCGACTTTAATTAAATCAACACGTTCAGCATATCTAATTTGTGAAATTAAAACGATTGACACTAAACTTAACAAAAGCATTGTCACTAAATACTGAACGCTGTATTGGTAGCCTACGGTCATTATTGAAAGTAATAATACGGATGCTATAAATGCAATTCTTGGCTTTGTAAAAATTGCAGTCAAAAATAGAAATATCGGAATAGGTATAACATATGGAGAAAAACCTATTGGTAATAATACCGCAATAAAAGCAATTGTTGCAGACATGAATGCTAAGATACCCATATATCTTGGCTGTAAAAAATCTTTTTCAAAATATTTCATGTATGATATAAACATTAATGTTCCAAGGAATACAATAAGATATATTGCAAATAGGCCTTGCCAATTCAGTTCATATAAATTATATCCCGCCTGTCTTAATGCATATCTTTTTAGCGGTGTAACAGGATCACCGGGTGAAAGTATTACATCCCCCTTTTGAAATACAACTTCATATGGTTTGACAGAATTTTGTGCGTTTTTCTTTTCGATTTCTGTTGCAAACTCATCAACAACAAGATTTGGAACAATAACTTGCTCAAGAATTGCTTTTATTACGACAACTTGTCGCTTAGATACATTAGAAACTAAGTTTGTAGTAATTATTTTATCTATATTGTTACGTTCATAATCTTGTTCGGTGATACCTTTTCTAAGTATGTTTGTAAGCGTCAATGATGCTTTATCAAAAGCTTCGTTAAGGCTGGTATCATCAGACTTTATAAGAAAGTTAACTATAAAATCTTTTTTTTGATTGTCAGTTAAGTCCATTAAAACAAGAATGTCAGAGCTTTTTGTCTTATCATCTGTGTTTTTTTTACGAATCTGAATAATATAATTTTGCAATGTCTGCAAATTTGTTTTTATAAATTCATCTTCAGCTGGAACTAAAACAGGTTCAATTTTTTGTGCAACTTCTTTTTTTCTTTGTTCAGTTCTTTTTACATCCTCTACTGTTAATGTTTTCTGAGCTTCAATTTTTCTTTTGCTTATTCCGTTTTCAACTATGTTTTGGAAAAAGAAATTTTGTGAAGCTATAATTGCAGTCATCAAAATAGTAAAAACAAAAAAGTAAAAAGTGTTACGAACTTTTGATGATATAAAAAAATCTTTAACTTTATCTGAAAATTCAATTTGTATCATATTTTATTCCTTTTAAATATTAATTATTTTATTACTTTTATTTATTTTTTCAATTCCTGAAGCTTTAGTCGTTTTTGAATATCTTCCAATAGTTTTCTGTTAATAGAGAATAATTCAGAAACAATTGCAATAACCATTATTTGAACACCTGTAATCATAAGTATAGCAGACAGTATTAAAGATTGCACATGTCCGTTTCCTCCGCTTGTCATATAATAATACAAAAATCTGGAGCCGATTAAGATACCGAATATAATAAATGCGCAAGCAATTATTGAAAAAAATCTGAACGGTCTGTATATTAAAAACATTCTAATAATAGTAAAAATAGACCTTTTAATATAGTCAAAATTGTTTTTTACAAGCCTTGATTTTCTTAAATCTTCATTTACTTCAATAGGCACTGATTGCACTGTCAAACCTTTAGCTCGCGCTTGGATTATTGTTTCTAATGTATATGTGTAATTATCAAAAATATTAATTTGCAGTGCAGCATTTCTTGAAAAAGCTCTAAACCCGCTTGGAGCATCTTTTACATTTGTAGAACTTATAATTCTCATTACTTTAGAGCCTAATTTTTGGAGTATTTTCTTGGTAGTAGAAAAATGTTTTATTTTTTCTACAGGTCTTGCGCCAATGACAATATCCGCTTCTTTGCTAATAATCGGTTTTAAGAGTTTTTCTATATCGTTTGAATTGTATTGATTATCAGCATCAGTATTAACTATTATATCTGCGCCTATATTCAGACTTTCTTGCAGTCCGGCTGAAAAAGCTTTGGCAAGTCCGCAATTATGAGGCATTTCTATAATATTTTTTATACCTAAATTCTTTGCAACTTCAACTGTGTTATCTGTAGAACCATCGTTGATTATAAGAATTTCTATTTCATCTATTCCGTCAATATGTTTTGGTAATGCATTAATAGTTACAGGTAAAGTTTCTTCTTCATTGTAACAAGGTATTTGAATTACAAGTTTCATAAACTCTCTTTCTTCAATTTCTTTTTTTATTATATAATTAAAGAGGGATTTTGACAATTGTGAAAAAATATTTGGGGATAATACTGTTAACCTTGTTGGGGCTATGTTTAAGGCTTATATTTATTGATAAGCCGGATGGCTTGTGGAATGATGAGTATGTAAGTTGGTATATCGCAAATACCCCACTTTTTATTGAATTTATTAAAGGGGTTATTTCTCAATGTCATATGCCTTTGTATTATTTGTACTTAAAGTCATTAATAGCTGTATTTGGGAACAGTGATATTTTTTTAAGATTTACATCTTTAATTCCAGGAGTGATTGCTATTCCTATAATGTATTATGTAGGGTTGCAAAATGATAAAAAGACGGCTTATTATTGTGCAACTGTGACATCTATAAGTGCTTTTTTGGTATATTATTCGCAAGAAGTCAGATTTTATTCGTTGTTATTTTTATTTTCTGCGCTAAATGTTTTATATACTATAAAAATTTTAAAAAAATTTGTTAAAAAAGATTTGGTAATTTATCTAATTACAAACGGGCTCATATTGTTTACTCACACTATTGGGTTTGTCTATGTTTTCTTTAATTTATTATTAGTTAGCATTAAATTGTATAAAGAATTTAAAAAACAAATATTATCGTTATGGGCTTGTGTTGGGCTGTTTTTGCTTGCAGTATCCCCTTTATTAATAAAGATTTTTACAACAAAATCTTTTGCTCAGTGGTGGGGACATTATTCAATATCAAAACTTGGATTTTTATTTACAGATTGGTTTTCTCCTGTTATTACCAACTTAACTAATGCTCCTGATAAGTTTTTATATATGCCTAAACTCGCTATATTTATGTTAATTCCTACTATGATTGCAATATTTGGAATTATAAATGCTTTAAAGAAAAATAAATTAAATATTATTTTATTTTTAATTTCCGTATCTGTTATTTTAATATTAACTATAGCTGCGATATTAGGAAAGCTCGTATTTATTTCAAAATATTCAATTGAAGTCTATCCGATATTAATTTATTTAGCATGTTTTGGTTTAAGTTCCATAGAAAACAAAAAATTTCGGACAATTTTAATTTCTTTTTATTGTTTGCTGTCATTAGGATTTATAATATTTTATCCTTATTCTGCACCGAAAATGCATCGTGCAGAAGGTCATAAAATACCTATGGAAATGATAAAGCATGCTAATTTGAAAAAAGGTGATTATATAATTTTGCAATATTATCCAAAAGAAAGGTTTGAGAAATATTTCGATTTTTCTGATTATAATGTAATTTCAATTAATAAAGGGAATTTTCCATATTATTTGAGCGAAAACTCTGACTATAACGAAGCATTTATTAATGGAAAATACCAATATAGAGCTGTTTTTCGCAAGTCAGGTAATAAAAGATTATCAAAAGTATTGAGTAACGAATTATCTTTACAAAAGAATTCGAGTGTGGTATTGATAATATTAGACAGTGTTTCTTTTTATTCACCGGATAATTTTGAAAAGATTATTGGTAATAGTGCACTGTACTACAGGACTCCGTTCTTGTTTCTCGTTTTCTCATATTTGAAGAAAGAAACATTTGAGTATTTTGTTAAAAATCTTGCTGTTACTCAGATAGAGAGAAAGGGTATGTGGACTTTAGTGAAATTTACAAAACTTAATAACTGATAAAAATTTAGCAATTTTTATTATGTTTTGGACTCTATATATATAAGAAGGTTTGAAGTAGGTAAGTCATGATTGAAAAAGTAAGTGGAAGTAGAAATGGAAGTTTGCCGGCTAGGTTTTATGACCAAAATAGCAGCAGGTGTCAGCAACCAAGCTTTACAGGTGGTGCATCTTATACCAAAGAAATTACAGATGGTTTGTATCATGCAAAAACAATTAGACGTATGGAATCATTGAAATGGCTAAAAGGAGAAATCGGCGGTATTCTTATTACTGCATTAGGAACCGGTATGGTAGCGCCGATATTTATTGGTTTTAATCCTTTTGTAAAACCACCAAAAAATGCAACTCCTGAACAAAAAGAAGAAACTCAAAATACAAAATTATATACGGCAATGCGTCAACCAATTTCTGCTGTATTAGCTATATTGTTCCAGGCAAGTGTACAAAAATATATTGACAAAGGGTTGGATAAGGTATTTAACGATCCGGAAATTGCCAAATATGCAAGAGTTAATTTAGATCAATCAAGATTGAATACGGAAAGTAGGATTAAAGATACAATAGATAAAGAAATGAAACAAGAAGGTAAGAAAAAACCTTCTGCAATAAGAGCTTTATTTAGTAAAAAAGCAGAACAAGAAAGAAATGCGTATAAAGATGATTTTAACGCAAGAGTAAAGGCTCGTAAAGAATCTCAACTAGATAAGATTGCAAGTGAATTTGAAATAACCGGAAAAATTACTCCTGGTAAAAATTCAATGCCGGATTCTAAGATTGCAGAACTCGTAAATAATCAGATTGATGAATATATCAGAGGTGCAAGAAAACTTCAAAAATCTGCCGAGGGTATGATTCCACGTTATTTGGACAGAGCAGATATAATAATTAAAAATAAAGAAACGCTTAATAGAATATTAAATCCTATAATCAACAAAGGTTCAGTAACAGTAGAGGAATTGGATACGCTTATTGCGCAAAATAAAGATAATTCCGGTGTTAAACTGTTGTTGGAAGAAATTAAAAACAAACCTGAAGATTTGCGTATGCATCGTATTAAACGTACTATTGATAGAATTGGATTAATAGAAAATTTATGTGACGGTAATTATGAAAGAGATATATACAGACAAAAATTAATTGAACGTAATAATGTTCTGGAAGATATTATTTCACAATTGTCAGAACAAAAAATTAAAGATCCAAAAGCTGCAGATGCAAATTCTATAAAAGACGCAATAGACAAAATAGCCAAAATCTGTAATTTTGAAAAAAGGCCTGATGCCGAAAAAGAAATTTTGAGAAATACAGATATGTTTGGAAATAAATTTGAAACTATAAAATCTAAAATATTTAAAGATGTAACAACTCGTTATAAAAAATTAGTAGAACGTAACTATACAAGTTGGAATCAATTTACAAAAATTGGAGTAGGTGTATTAATCACATTGCCAATTACTTGTACAGCATTAAATTGGGTATATCCGAGATTTATGGAAATTTTCTTCCCTAAACTTGCCGGAGTAAAGAAGGCTCAGCAGGCCCAGAAAGAGCAAGCTCAGGTGGGAGGTGATAAGTAATGGCTATAGTTAATTCAATTGGAACAAGAATCGGTACAACAATTGCAAAAGCCACCAATTCAAAACCTGCAGTTTGGTTAGGTGAACAATTTGAGAAAAATCCTGAAAGTGCATTGGCAGCAGCTACAGTTACATCAATTATTTTAAAAGACGGTATTGGTTGTGCAATGTATGTAACTCAATCATTAAATAATAAGAAAATCCCTGACGAAAAACGTAAATTCGTTGCAGCATTAGACCTTACGAACGGTGTTTTGATGATTGCTGCGCAAATTGCGATGTTTATGGCAATGAGAAAATACTCTGGACCTATATTTAAAAAATTATTTAGGAAATCTTTTAATTCTGAAAGTGAAATAAATTCTATTACAAGAGTACGTATGAATGAAGCTCTAAAAGATCCTACAAAAGTTCCTAAAAAGTCAAAAGTTGAAAAAGATTATAAAGAAGTTCAAAATGATGCTTTAGGATTATTCAAGTTTGTGGTAGATATCGCAGCGGCAACAATTATTGGTAAACGTGTAATTGTTCCTCTTATCGCAACGCCTTTAGCTAAAAAAGTTGAAAAGAAATTAGACAATCCTAAAGATGCAGGTGCAGCAGGTGAAAATTCTGAAACTGTGAAACCACAAGAAAATGAAAATCAAAATCAAAAAATGGAACAAGAAGAACCAAAAATATCAACTCTAAATTTTGAAAACAACCCCGATACAAACTTACTTAGCAGATACAAAAAATAGCTACTTCAAATACCAAAAAAGAGAGCCGCTGGAAAGCGGTTCTCTTTTTGGTATTATAAAATTTTATTAAAACGGTTTAGTTTGATTAAGTTTTAATCTTAATTCTCTAAATCTTGAAATATCTTCCTGAGTTCTTCCTGACTCCTGAAAAACAGCTTGAGAAGACGGGTGAACCATAAGAACATAGTCCATATGAATTTCCAAAAAATTGTATTTTCTCGGAGATTGAGACGCATTTCTTGGATAAATTTCGGCATTTGTAACAGCCAAAAATCTACGTTCTCTATCGTTTAATAAGTCAGTAAGTTCTCTGTTAGTATTTGTGTATTTTGAAACGTGTACAATACCTTTGATGTCATGGTCTGCAGTTAATATTTGTACTTCTATAGGTACTGTATCAATATTTTTTCCCATAAAACTTTTCCTCTTCTAAATAAATGATACAACATTTACGGTAATATGTCTATATTGTTAAATTTTGTCAATTCCATTTTTTATTCTTCCGCCGTATGCTTCATGAACATCTACAACAGATATAAATGCTCTAGAATCAATATTCTTTATTATTTCTTTCATTTTAGCCATTTCAAGACGAGATACGACGCAATATATAATTGTTTTTTCGCTACCTGAATAAGCTCCAATACCCTTTAGGTAAGTGACACCAATTCCTAACTGTTCTAAAAGCTCTTGTCCGATATCATATGCTTTATCGCTTATTATTCTTATTGATTTTGAGGAGTTTAAGCCTTCTAAAACTATATCAATGACTTTAAATGCGATAAAATATGTTAATACGGCGTACATCGCTCTATTCCAGCCAAACACAAAACCTGCAACTCCATATATAAAGATATTGAAAGTCATTATTAATTCGCCAACAGAAAATCCGAATTTTTTAGATAGTACGAGTGATAAAATTTCTGTTCCATCAAGTGAGCCTTCATGTTTTAAAACTAAACCAACTCCTGTGCCTAATGCTATACCTCCAAATACTGTTGATAATAAAAGGTCATTTGTTGTAGGTAAATGCAGTATTTGAAAAACATTAATGCCTAGAGCTAACATGCCTACAGCATAAAATGTTTGTATTACAAATTTTTTACCTATTTTATTAAAGGCTAAGAAAAAGAACGGAATGTTTATTATGAAAATTAAAAGTCCTAAATTCAATCCGGTTAATGCGCTTGTGATTATTGATATACCCACAATTCCACCATCAATAATCTCATTTGGAACTAAAAATACTTCTAAAGCAAAAGCCGCTATAAACGGACCTAATGTCAAAAACAAGACTTTGGTTAGAATACTTTTTATATGTTCTTTTAATGTTAGTTTACGATCCAATTTATTTACCTGATGTCTTTTTTATTGTTACAAAATTATTAATTTTAAATATTGTTTTTTTATCTTCCTTTTCAGGTTCTTTAAGTCCTAAAATATTTTCTAAATCTATTTTTAATGAAATTAAATCTTCGTATTTTTTTAAGTTTCCACCGAGTGCAATAGAAACATCACCCGTTTCTTCCGAAACAACCAGACAAGCAGCATCACTTGTTTCGGTCATGCCGATTGCAGCTCTATGTCTTGTTCCGTATTTCCAGCTTAATTTTGGATCTTCTGTAAGAGGGAGCAAAACTCCTGCTGAAATTATTTTGTCGCCGTTGATAACAACAGCTCCGTCGTGTAACGGAGTATTAGGATGAAATATTGTTAACAATAATTCTGTTGATAAATCTGCGTTCAATTTTGTTCCGACATCATAGTATGTGTTGCTCAAATCACTTTGAAACACAATAAGAGCACCTGTATGAGACTTGGAAAAATACTTCACACTTTCAATTAATTCTTTAACAACATCAATTTTTTTATCTTTTTTCTTTGAATTGTGATTTGTAAACAAATTTGCAACAAAACTAGCTTGTCCTAAATAACCTAAAAATCTTCTCAATTCAGGCTGAAATATAACGATTAAACTTAAAGCTACGAGAGATACTACAGCTTTTAAAAACATTCCGATAATATTTAAATTAATTCTAATTAATAATTCGCTAAAAATCCAAGTAAATACAATGATCATTAAGCCTTTAACAAACTTTTCTGAAGATGTATTTTTAATAAACTTCTTATAAAAAAAGAAAATGCAAGCAGCCAAAAATATAACTTGAAAGAAATCTGACCAATTAAAGCCGATTTTTAAATTTCCAAAATATTTAATTATAAATGTAAATACATCATTCATTTTCTTATAACCTGTCAGGAATTACATCATGTGCAATGATATCATCTAAAGTCTCTCTATTAATTATAATATCAGATTGTGAATTATTTACAAGTACCATGGCCGGTTTTTGAACTCTATTGTAGTTAGATGCCATAGAATAATTATATGCTCCTGTGTTGTATACGCAAATAATATCACCTTCGTTTAATTTAGGTAAAGTAATATCTTTTATTAATATATCTCCGGATTCGCAGAAACGACCCGCAATAGTAACTTTTTCAATGAGTTCGTGGTCAGTGTTGTTGGCGACTTCTGCAACATATTCGGCTCCATACATTGAAGGTCTTGCGTTATCAGCCATTCCACCGTCAACCGCAATGTATTTTTTACCGTTAGGAACTTGTTTTGAACTGCCTACAGTATATAACGTTACTCCTGATGTTGATATCACACTTCTTCCCGGTTCTAAAATTAATGTTGGAGCATCTATAGAATATTTTTTTATACATTCGTTTAATTTGTTTATAATAATATCTGCAATTTCATATGTAGCAGGAGGCTTGTCTGATTCATTATATTTTACACCAAGTCCGCCTCCAATATTAATTTCATTTAGTTTTAATCCAAATTTCTTATCTAATCTGGAGATTTCTTTTGTTAAAATTTCAACTTCATCACCATATATAGAGGTTTCAAATATTTGAGAACCTATATGTGCGTGTAGACCATGTAATTTAAGATTTTTATAATCGTTAAGAATTAATTCAACAGCTTCATCAATTTGAGTTAAATCAAATCCAAATTTGGAATCTAAGTGTCCCGTTTGAATATATTCATGAGTATGGCATTCTATTCCAGGAGTAATTCTGAGCAAAATATCAACTGTTTTATTGTATGATTTTGCGATTTCGTTAAGCAGAGAAAGCTCAAAGAAATTATCAACAGATATGCGGCCCACACCTAATTCTATCGCCAAACTTAATTCTTCATATGACTTGTTGTTACCGTTAAACAGAACTTTTGTCATATCAACTCCGGCTTTATATACAGTGTAAATTTCACCTGCTGAAACTGTATCAAACCCAAAACCTTCTGAGTGTAAAATTTTTGCAATAGCTTTAGTACATAATGCTTTAGACGCGTACATCATATTAACATTATGGTATTTTTCAAAAGCCTTTTTGTAATCCTGACAAATTCCTCTTACTGTTGCTTCATCAATAACATATAAAGGAGTGTTATATTTTTCAGCTAAATCAACCAAATCACATCCGCCAATTTCAATATTACCTGACGAATTGAGTTTTGTAGTTATAGGCTTTAAAGATTGATTGATGCTCTTCATTATGCTCCTTACATATTTAGAATACCATAATTTACGCGAAAATAAAATAGTAAAAATAATGTATATCTATAAAAATTTTATATGTATTTAGAAGCTATGAGATATCCCATCTTCCGCAAGTTCCACCCCAACGGGCAATGATATTTCCTTTAATATCTTTGATTTTTTCAACGTGGTGTATATCTTCACCGCCTTCAACAATTGTAATGACTTCACAGTTATTTGAACAGCCGTTGCAGTCGCAAGTTATAGAGTGGAAATTCATTTCTCCAACAGACCAACCTTTGAATTTTGTAGGAGTCTCTGTATATTGATGATTTTCCATTGCTAATAATGCTGCTCCGATAGCTCCCATTGTTTGGTGGTGGTCAGGAACTATTATTTTTTGTCCCAATTCTTCTTCAAAAGCTTTTACCATACCTGTGTTTGTAGCAACTCCGCCTTGAAAAGAGAATACAGGTAAAAGTTCTTTACCCAACGCCAAGTTCGCTAGATAATTTCTAACAAGTGCCTGACATAAACCATATAACAAATCTTCTACAGGATATCCTAGTTGTTGTTTGTGGATAAGGTCACTTTCTGCAAACACCCCACATCTTCCTGCGATACGTGCAGGGTTTTCTGATTTTAGTGCAGTTTCTCCAAATTCTTCAATAGGTACGTTCAATCTTTGGGCCTGATGATCCAAAAAACTTCCTGTTCCTGCAGCACAAACAGTATTCATTGCAAAGTCGGTAACAATACCGTCACGAAGAATTATTATTTTGCTATCCTGACCGCCGATTTCCAAAATTGTCTGGACTCCGGGGACATTGATGCTCGCTGCAACAGCATGTGCTGTAATTTCATTCTTTATAACATCAGCACCAACCAAAGCTCCGGCAAGATTTCTGCCTGAACCTGTTGTGCCGACTCCCATAACATCATAATCAGTTATTTTTTTTGCATAAAGCTCATTCAATCCTTTTTGTACTGCATCTACAGGTTTACCTGCAGTTCTGAGCATATAACTGTCAACATATTTGCCTTTCTCATCAACTAAAGCAAGCTTTGTTGTAACCGAACCTACATCTATCCCTAAATATACTGTTAAACTCATGACATATCCTCTTTTCTTCATAATAACACAAAAAAAGAGTGTACATTATTTTTGTCCTAGAAATATGCAAATAGAAGGAATAGTTAGTTGTTAATGCAATTTTGGCAACAATTTTGACATAAATTACAGTAGAAAAACAGTATTATTATTTTGTTTGTAACAATTTGTAAAAAAAGCGGAATGGCATTTTTAGAAATTTATATTCATTACTTGAAATGTAAAGCAAGAAAGCGGAGGTAGGAAAAATGAATTTTAGAACGTTTACAGTCGGTTTATTAGTAGGTGGTGCGGCATTATGTGGAGCAAATTATTATAATAACAAAAATAAAGCTGATGCTACAAACATTCCGCAAGAATTACGTACAGAATTTGAACGAATAAAAACAGCATTAAAAATAAAATAGCTTTATATAATGATACAATTTATTTAGCATACGAACAAATTAAAAGAATTAAGTAAATCTTTAAAAAATAAAAATTATACACAAGCAAAACCCCTGATTTAATATCAGGGGTTTTGAATATTACTAGTATTTTATTTTCCTGTCGGAATTCTCATTGCATAGAATGAACGAATAACAAATATCAAAGCTACAACTAGGAATATCCAACCTGCAATCGGAGCTATACATCTGAATGATTCCGAGATTGCAATTTCCATTGCAAGAAGACCAAATAATGTTGTAAATTTGATAATCGGGTTCATAGCTACAGATGATGTGTCTTTAAAAGGGTCACCTACCGTATCTCCAACAACTGTTGCTTCATGCAAAGGTGTGCCTTTTTCTGCCAAATCAACTTCAACAATTTTCTTTGCATTATCCCAACATCCGCCTGCATTTGCCATAAATACGGCTTGGAATAAACCAAATACGGCAATTGCAATTAAGTAGCTTACAAAGAATGCTACAGGAGCTGTAGTTATGCAGCTTGGTGCTGATAGACAAGCAAATGCCAGCGCAAAAGCAAACAGTGCAATAAAGATATTAATCATACCTTTTTGAGCATATTGAGTACAAATTTTTACAACTTCTTTTGAATTTGCAACGTTTGCGCTCTTAGATGATTCATCATCAAGCTTAATGTTATCTTTAATGTATTCTGTAGCTGAGTATGCACCTGTTGTAACAGCCTGCATAGAAGCACCTGAGAACCAATAAATTACCGCACCGCCTGATAAGAACCCAAGCAATGTATAAGGATTTAAGATATTCAAGATCATCTCAGGCTCAATTCCCAATGTGGATTTTATAACAAGGATAAGTGAGAAAATCATTGTTGTAGCACCAACAACCGCAGTACCGATAAGCACAGGTTTTGAAGTTGCTTTGAATGTATTTCCTGCTCCGTCATTTTCTTCCAAATATTTTTTAGCATTTTCAAAATCAGGTTTAAAACCATATTCTTTTTCAATATCTTCACCGACATTTGGAATATCTTCAATTAGTGATAATTCATATACTGATTGGGCATTATCAGTAACAGGTCCATATGAATCTACAGCAATTGTTACAGGGCCCATTCCTAAGAACCCGAATGCCACAAGTCCGAATGCAAATACGGAACTGTATATCATCAAACCGTCAGGAATGAATGTTGATGCATAATATGCAAGTCCCATCAAAAGAACGATCACCATTCCAATCCAGAATGCTGAGAAGTTTCCTGCAACTATACCTGAAAGAATTGTAAGAGATGCACCACCTTCTCTTGAAGCAGTTACAACTTCTTCAGTATGCTTTGCTTTTGGCGATGTAAATATCTTTGTAAATTCAGGAATTAATGCGGCACCTAATGTTCCGCAAGATATAATTGTTGATAATATCAACCATAAATTACCGCCTAAATCAGATAATAACCAGTGGCTTACTCCAAATGTCATACCGATTGATAATATAGAAGTTAACCAAACTAGGTTTGTTAAAGGTTTTTCAAAATCGAATTTTTCAGTTTTTGCTGCATAGAATTTGTCAACTAATCCGTTAAACCAATATGCAACAACTGATGTAACAATCATCAAAAATCTCATTACAAAAATCCAAGTCAAAAGTTGTACTTGATTTTCTTGACCGGCAACTGCAAGTAATATAAATGAAACGAGTGCAACACCTGTTACGCCATATGTTTCAAATCCATCAGCAGTCGGTCCGACAGAATCGCCAGCATTATCACCCGTACAATCGGCAATAACACCGGGGTTACGAGGGTCATCTTCTTTTATACCGAATTGAATTTTCATTAAATCTGATCCGATATCTGCAATTTTAGTAAATATGCCACCTGCTACACGAAGAGCTGAAGCTCCTAATGATTCGCCGATTGCAAAACCGATAAAGCAAGCGCCTGCAATTTCTCCGGGAACAAACAAAAGAATTGTCAACATTAATATTAATTCAACAGAAACCAGACAAACTCCGATTGACATTCCTGCTTTTAGAGGAATGTTTAAAATGTTTAGCGGATTTCCTTTAAGTGAAACAAATGCTGTTCTTGCGTTTGCCAAAGTGTTCATTCTTATACCAAACCAAGCAACTGCATAAGAACCTAAAATACCAATTACTGACCAACCTAAAATTATAAGTACATTTTTAAGCGGCATATGTTGTAAATAGCCGAAATAAAAAGCTATACATAAACCAATCAAAACCTCTAATCCAAACAAGAATTTGCCTTGTTGGACCAAATAAGTTTTGCAAGTTTCGAAAATTGTATTTCCCACATCAGCCATAGCTGAATGAACGTCCAATTTTTTGATTCTAAAAAATTCAATAAATCCAAAAATCAAGCCTAAAATCGAAATTCCAATACCAATAAGCAGGTAATTAAAGAAATCAGGATTTACGTCTTTGATGTTTGGAACAACTAAATCTGCCTCACTTGAGTATGCAGGCAGACATAATAATGTCAAAGCAAGAGCAGACATTATTTTAGATGCAAATTTTTTCATCATAAACTCTCCTTACTGTATAAATCTACGCATTTTATTATAATCTTAATTGTTATTTTAAACAACAAATTTACAAAAATACATTACATATGGAATTATATAATTACTGTTGCAAATAAACATCTTCCAATAATTTAATCTCAAATTCGCTACCGGCAGGAATAGATAGCTTTCCACCTTTTGCACTTATTGCAAATATTGGAGATCCAACAAAATTGAAAGTGTAGACTACAGTCCCAAAAATTATAGGAATTGGAGAGATTATTTTGCCAAAAGGGTTACTTGATAACTTATTTGTTGTTCTTTGCGTTTTGTTGTAAAAATTTTGGCCTTTATTAATTTGTCTTGATACACCTTTCCAATACTGATGTTTCCCTTTAATGCTGTTAAAAAATATTTTTTTATGGTTTGCCTTTGTTATTTTGCCGTTAGCATAAAGTTTGCAGCCGTTATAATTTATACCGGTAACTGCTATTTCAAGCAGACCTCCGTTTCCTGTAATTTGCGGGGTATGGGAATCCGTTACAATCGCATCAAAAACTGTACCTGTAGGAATTGTAACATATCTTTGTGTTACCGGTGTTAAAGTTGTAAATCTAAAAGTAGCGCCTGTTCGTGTGCTATCTGCCAAATATGCATTTGATTTAACTTTAAATTTTGTACCTTTTTTTATTCTTATGGCAGTTGTTTTGTCAATAACAGATGAATAAGAATTTGTCATATTTTTGACTCTTATTTTTGCTTTAGATGAGTCTGTTGTGGGTAAATTTTTTGGAGGAGTCGGCAGAGTTTTATTTGAATTTTGTGTTGGTGAAGTTTTGGGTAATGCCGGCAGAGATTTTTCTATAGCTGACGGATTATAATTCTTTCTTATTTCTTCATCAACGGATGTATCAAGCTCAAAAGCGATAGCAGGCAATACAATAAAATTGATTGCCAAAATAAAACTTAAAGTTTTATTTATCAAACTTTTCATTGTCTAATCCTTATTTGTTATTTAAAAATTCATTTATGGCTTTTGCAGCTTTTTTGCCTGCTCCCATAGCGTTAATTGCGTTGGATTCACCTACAGGTGCAACATCTCCTCCTGCATAAACAGAATCTATGTTAGTTGCTCTTGAATCAGCGTCAACAACAATATAGCCTCTTTTGTCAGTTTCTATGTTCAAACCTTCAGCTTGTGCTGATTTTTGAATAATAGGGTTTGGTCCTGTGCCAAGTGCAACAATTACTGTATCAAGTTCAATTGTTTCAAATTTACCTGTAGAAATTGGCTTTCTTCTGCCCGATTCATCAGGTTCGCCAAGCTCCATAATTTCTAATTCGACAGCTTTTACATAACCGTTTTCTCCGATAATTTCCTTAGGTGCATATAAAAATTTGAATACAATACCTTCTTCTTTTGCGTGACGAATTTCTTCTAATCTTGCAGGTAATTCTTTTTCTGTTCTTCTGTAAATTATATAAACTTCGTCAAAGCCTACCCTGACAGCAGTTCTTGCAGCATCCATAGCAACGTTGCCACCGCCAAATATAGCAGCTTTTTTGCCGACTCTCAATGGAGTCGGGCTATCAGGTTGACCGGCATGCATTAGATTTACTCTTGTCAAAAATTCATTAGCTGAAAATACTCCGTTTAAGTTTTCGCCTTTTATGTTCAACATCTTAGGTAATCCTGCGCCTGAACTTATAAATATTGCATCAAATCCATCATCTTTTAATTGTTGGATAGTTATGGATTTGCCTACAATAACGTTTGTGTGAAATTTAACGCCCATATTTTCAAGATTTTTAATTTCTCTGTCTAAAAATTTACGTGGCAGTCTGAATGGTGGTATACCGTATCTAAGTACTCCGCCGAGTTCATGAAGTGCTTCAAAAACTTCAACATTGTGTCCTGCTTTTCTAAGGTCGCAGGCTGCAGTTAATCCTGCACAACCTGAACCTACTACTGCAACTTTTTTCCCTGATTCTTTTATTTTGGGAGTTTCTGCTGTAGTGTTGTCACCTACGTATCTTTCAAGTGCACCGATTGAAACAGGTTCCCCTTTTATACCTAATACACAGTTACCTTCGCACTGTCTTTCTTGAGGGCAAACTCTGCCACAAACAGATGGAAGCATACTTGTTTGTCGGATTATTTCGCCGGCTTTATTCAAATCACCTTCCTTGATTGCTTGAATAAAACTCGGTATTTGAATATTAACGGGACAACCTTGTACACATCTCGGGTTTTTGCAATTTAAACATCTTGAGACTTCTAATTTTACCTGTTCTTCTGTAAGATTACTTTCTACAGGATTAAAGTTTGAGCGTCTTTCTATTTTATCTTGTTCTTTTACTTTTTGTCTTTCTACAGCCATTTTTCTCCCCTTCTTACATTATAATTTTATCTAAAAAAACATTTAGTGCAAGATTGTTGTAATTTAGTTATTATTGTCTTTAAATATATATATGGATATTGTGGAAAAAAGCTTTAAAGCATTAGAATTTGATAAAATAGTTGAGAATCTTTCTAATTTTGCAAAAACCAAACAAAGCAAAGAATTATGTCTGTCATTATTGCCAAATGATGATATTGTTGTGATAAATAAAGATTTGCAATGTACAAGGGAAGCTAAATATATATTAGATTTACCTAACGACATTCCAATTGAATTTGTTGCTGATATAAAATTAATAAAGAACAATTTAGGAGCGCATTATCTTTCTGAAGAAGAATTGATTGATGTCGCAAAAACTCTTAAGTCATCAAGACTTGTCAAAAAATTTTTGACAGATAATTTGGATGATAGAGCATTAATTCGTCAAATGACTCAAAATTTAATTTTAGACAGAGAGCTTGAAGAAAAAATTTTTAATACTTTTGATGAAAATTTGTGCGTAAGACCTGATGCTACACCTGAGTTGAATGGTTTGTATTCTGCTTTAAAAGATAATGAAAAAAATCTAAAGAATACCGTTGCATCGCTTTTAAATTCTCCGGATTTTCAAAAATATTTGCAGGAAAATATATATACAACACGTGATGACAGAATCGTATTTCAGGTTATGGCATCTGCTAAAAATAAAGTAAAAGGAATTATTCATGATGTTTCTGCAACGAATAAAACGTTCTATATTGAACCTGAGCAGATTGTTCCTTTGAATAACAAAATAAGAGAGATAAAATCGCATATTAATTCAGAAATTATAAAAATACTTGCAGGCCTGACAAATCTTGTTAAAGATGAGATAAATGCAATTTCTTTGAGTGAAGATATATTAGCTAAAATTGATTTTTGTTTTGCGAAAGCAAGATATGCTGTGAAGCTCCACGCTGTGGAACCTGAAATTGTAACCTCAAAGATAGTTGAAATTTTATCTATGAGACATCCTTTACTGAATGTGGAAAATGTTGTGACCAATGATTTTGAGATAGGAAAAGATTACAAGTCAGTTGTTATAACAGGTTCAAATACAGGTGGTAAAACCGTTACCATAAAAACTATAGGCTTATTTATTCTGATGGCAAAAGCCGGATTGTTTTTGCCCTGCATAAATGCGAAAATTTATCCTTTTCAAAAAGTATTTGCAGATATCGGGGATGATCAGAGCATTTTGCAAAACCTTTCAACATTTTCATCACATATGACTCATATTATTGATATTTTAAACCAAAGTGATTCAAAAACTTTTGTTTTGCTTGATGAAATATGTGCAGGTACAGATCCTGTAGAGGGTGCAGTTTTGGCGAGGGTTATTTTGGAAAAACTTGCAGAGAAAGAAGTTTTATCAACAATAACAACTCATTACGGAGAATTGAAGGCTTTAGAGTATACAAATCCATATTTTAAAAATGCATCCGTTGAATTTAATACAGAGACTTTAAAACCTACATATAAGTTGATGATGGGAATACCGGGACTTAGTAATGCAATATCTATAGCTGCAAATTTAGGATTAGATAAAGAGTTAGCGCAAAAGGCTAAAGATATAATAGTTTCATCAAAAGATCCTTCAATGGTTGTGGTTGAAAAACTTCAAGAAACTCAGGCAGAGCTGGCAAAAAATCTTAAAGAAGCTGAAGAATTGAAAGAATCTTCTAAAAATATAAAAGAAGAATATCAATTAAATCTTGAAGCCGTAAAAAAAGATAAGAAAAAAACAGTAAAAAACATAAAAGACAAATTTGACAGAGAATTACTTTCCGTAAAGGCTGAGATAAAAGAAATTATTGATGAATTAAGACGAGAGAAATCAGAAAAAATAGCACGTCGCTCGTATGCAAGACTTGCACAAACAGAACAAAAATTCAGAGAAAAATTATCCGAATTTGATGAAAAACAAAAGTATGCACCGATTGATTGGTCTACTGTTAAAGTTAATGATAAATTGATATTAAAAGAACTTAATCAACCTGTTGTTTTGCTTACACAGCCTGACAAAAATGATTATGTATTGGTTCAGATGGGAAATATTAAAACTAAAGTTAAAACAAAAAAACTTGCACCGTATGATTCTTCATATGAAAGAAAAGAAAATGTATATAAACCAAATTCTTTTGAACATTTTGAACTTAGAAAAATCAATATTGCAAGTACGTTGGATTTGAGAGGCTATAAGGTTGAAGAAGCTTTAGACAGTCTTGAAACTTATTTAGATAAAGCAAGTCTTGCAAATCTTGCCTGCGTAACAATTATCCACGGACATGGAACAGGTGCGTTAAAATCCGCAGTTAGAGATTTCCTTTCAACTTCGCCGTATGTTGCAAAGTTCAGAGTCGGTGAAGATTCGGAAGGCGGAGATGGTGTGAGTGTTGTTGATATAAATTGATTTTATTATTCCAAGCTTGATTCAGAATTTATAAACAACTATAATATTTTTTATAAGGAGAAATTATATGTCTATAGAAGAAATAAGAAAAGAACATGAACTTGTAGATTTGTTTTGTACTTTGGCGGAAATTCCATCACCATCTTTACATGAAGAAAATGTGGCAAATTGGATAAAAGATTATTGCGATAAAAATAATATTCCCTGCAGGCTTGATGATTATGGAAACATAAGGATAGAAATTCCTGCAACTGCAGAGGGTAAGGAATCATTGTTGTTATCTTCTCATATGGATGTAATAGGTGATGATAGTCCGGTAAAAACATATTTGGATGAATGCGGAAATATTCATGCAGAAGGCAGGACACTTGGCGGAGACGATAAAGCAGGAGTCGCAAATGCTCTTTTGCTTGCGAAAGAAATAGCAAATTCCGATATGGCTCATGGTGGCTTGGAATGTGTGTTTACAAGAGATGAAGAATCCGGCATGTCAGGTATTCGCCATGTCAATTTTAAAGATATAAAATCTAAATATCTTCTTGTTTGTGATAGCGATACACTTGGACAGTTAGAAATTTCAGGTGCTAGTTATACGCAAGTAAGAATTGAGGTTCACAGTCATAAAGGTGGTCATTCAGGTATTGATATCGGTGATAAAACAAGAGCTAATGCCGCAAAATTGATTGCAAATTTAATAGCAAGATTGCCTCAAGGCGTTTTTTATGAAGAAGGCGGAATGGTTGTTACATCATGTAACTTAGGCGGAATTGATGCCGGAAAAATTGAAGTTACAAATATTATTAACTCTGATGCTGCAGTAAGCTATTCTATAAGAAGCTCAAGTCGTAAAAAGGAAGATGAATTAAAAGCGTTGATGTCAAAAACTGTTGAAGATTTTCAGGCAGAAGTGGCAGATGTAGCAAATGTTTCAATTAGTTTTAAAGAACATGTTCCTCCGTTTGAAAAAGTTGATGATGAATATATTCCTATACTTTTCGAAGCTGCTGCAAAAAAAGCAGGAGTAAAACCCGATATTACATCGTTCCATGCTGCAGCAGAAACTCATATTTATGCTAATGAAACAAATTCAAAAGGTGAAAAATTTATTCCATATTTGGTTGGGCTTGCTACCGTATGTAATATGCATACCAAAGATGAATATTTAGACTATAATTCAATGCTAAAAGGCCATGTTCTTCTAAAAGAATTTTTTGAAGCTTTTAACAAATAAAAAGAGCCTTTTGGCTCTTTTTTTAGCTGAATGCTTTGAATGATCTTTCTACGTTTTTATTTATAACTTCTTTTATTGATTCGTATTCGGTTTGTAATGCATTGTGTTCTGTGTCGAGTTTTTTTAAATCTTGATCATATTTTTTGTCTTTATTTTCAATTTCAGTAACCGTATTTTTATATTGAACTTCTGCAATTGCTATTGCAACTTCATCATCTTGAGATACAATGTCAACTGCACTCGTGTATGCTTTAGAAACCCAATCGAATTGTCCCATGTCCGGATATTTTGCAGAACCGTCTTCAAAGAATGTCGCTTGTTCTAATGTTACTATTCCGTGTTCTAAAGCGAACTTCAACCATTCAGAATTGTTCAAAAGATTTTCTTCAAGTTCTACAAAATTGCTTTTGTCAATTTCTTCCGTATGACCAACTTTTGCACCGCCTCCCATACGATACCACAGATTTGTGTACCATTGAAATTTAGCATCTTTTTCATCAGGAACTTCTTTTGTAGGCTCACCAAGTTTCAATATAGCATCTTGTACTTTTTGCGCTAATTCTGCAAAGCTATCTATCCATTCATTTACTTTTTGGCATAAGGCATTGTATCCAGTTTGCCAATCGTTATGTTTTGCTTCATAATTAGTATATAGTTGATTTCTGTATGTTTCGAAATTTGCTTTGATTTCTGCATCTAGTTTTGTCTGTAATCCTGATAAATTGTCGTACATTAGATTCCACCTATTAACTAAATCTGAATTGCTACAGCCACCTGTTGTTGATGTTATGCTATATCTGCCAGAATTTAATTCTGTAGTTCTGCTGCCAACACATCCATTTTTGTCTAATGTGTTAACAACATCACAGTATAAATCTATTATTGATTGTTTTGTGTCTTGAACACATGTATATTCTGAAAAAGTATTTAGTGCATTACCAAGAGCCGAAGATGTTTCGGTATAACCAAATTGTAAATTAGTTAAAGAAACATAATCCTCTTTTGGATTATTTGCAGTAATTGTAATATTTTGTGATGAATTTTGAATTGTAGAATTGCCGTTATAAATGCCATCTCTACCCCATAGTAGTGCAGCTAGGTTGTGTTCCATATGACCTATACCATCATGTGAGTCTCCAACTGCACTATGACATTGTTGTCCGTTATATGCAGTTACTAATGATGCGAAGTCTGGTGATGAAGGTTTTACAGGTTCAGTCCAAGTTGGTTCGTCACCTATTGCATATGTTGGTGGATTTGTGATTGTATTTACATATTTGCCAGTTAAACCACTTGATCTTATTAAATCATATATTCCTGATGTAGTATCGTTTATTGTGGTGCCGATACCTGAAGTTAGACTGTTATAATCTGCAAGAGTGTGTGGAATAGTGGCAAAATTATTGTATATTGTACTTGCAACTGAATTAATTCTGTTCAAATATTCAGAAAGTTTATTTTGTACATCTCCGACTGAGGTAACATCTGTTGCTGTTAAATATTCAGCCCATTCATCGCCTAATATTGTTTGCAATTGATCTGCGTATTCATCGTTATCTACAGTAACAGTATTAACACCGTTCAATTTCATGTATTCAAGGTAATCTCCATTTGCAGCCATATATGTTTTTATATCAGAACCTGATAATAAAATTTGACCGTTTGTGTTTACCATTGCATATTGATTTTTTAAATCACCATAGCCCAATAAAACATTTGCTGTCAACGGAGTATATGTTTTATCTCCGTTTGCATCATATTGACCGAATACCAATTTTTTTGAAGCCAAAGCATCCATGTACTTTTGGCTTGCTTCTGTTGATTGAGTCGCAAGTCTTAATTTAGAATTTGTAATTGTCTGCGCACGAAATTCATTGTTAGTCAATCGACTTGTAATACTTAGTAATCGCGCTTGTGATGCGGACATTCCCATAATACATGAATCCTTTCTCATGTTGTATTACGGTATATGTGGGGCAATTCTTTAATACTTTTAAGTAATTGTAAAGTTATGTTAATAATAAAAATTTTTGCAAAAAAAAAGACCCTTTCGGGTCTTCTCTTATATTGAAACTGTTAATGTTTCTAATTTTAATTCTATAGGATTTTCTTCTATTATTTCTGTTTCTAAATCCGATGCATTAACAATCTGTCCTGCGGGTGCCATTTTATATTCCGCTTTGGCTTTTGGAATGTTTGTTTTTGGAGCTTGTGCTGTATATGTTCCGGATTTTACCTTTGCAACTATAGGATCAGGAGTTGTTTTTTGTCTCTTTACATCTGCAGTAATTTTTCTAACAAAATTTCTTGTTTCTGCATATGGTGGAATTGAGTTATTATATTTTTTTACATTTCCAGGGCCTGCATTATATGCTGCAAGCGCTAATTCTACGGAACCAAACATGTTATACATTTTTTTGTAATACATAATTCCGCCTTTAATATTGTCATTTAATGAATATGGGTTTAATCCCATTCTTCTTGCAGTAGACGGCATCAATTGAAATACTCCCACTGCACCGTGTGAACTTCTTGCTTCATGTCTAAATCCTGACTCAGTACGTGCAATACTAAGAGCTATAGCAGGATCTACACCCATTGAAATAGCGTGTTTTACTATTTTTGCTTTTACAGCGTTCACATCTGTTGCTTGCGCAGGCGCATTAACAAATATTGCACACAGCAGTGTAAAAGTTAATAATAGTTTCTTCAAAATGTAATCCTCTTGTTGTAAATTGAGATCCTTAAAAATTCCCTAACGATCTGTTTCTTCGGCTACGATCCAAAACTTTTAAAGATGTTTATGTTTATATAATAATACAAAAGTTTTTAAAAATCAAGTGTAGGGCTTACACTCAATTATATCCTTGATTTTTGATTACTTGAAAATTTTATTTTTATGTTAATATAAGTTATATTAGGAAAAAAGAGAGGTTGTATTTATGGAAAACAAAAAATTGGCTGATATTGGTGTGTTTGGAGGCTCAGGCTTTTATAAATTTTTAGATAATATTGAAGAAATTAAAGTTGAAACTCCTTATGGTATGCCAAGTGAAAATTTATTTATTGGTCAAATCGGTGACCATAAGGTTGCATTTATGCCAAGACATGGTAGAAACCATACAATATTACCTCATTTAATTAATTACAGAGCAAATGTTTGGGCTATGAAGCACATCGGTTGTGAAAGGGTGATTTCTCCTTGTGCTGCAGGTAGTTTGCAAAAATATGTGAAACCCGGTGATTTTGTTGTATGTGATCAATTCGTTGATTGGACTGATGGTAGAAAATCAACTTTTTTTGAAGGCCCTATTGTAACTCATCCTTCTGCGGCTGAAACATATTGTCCGGAACTTAGAAATCTTGCAATTAAAACAGCAAAAGATTTAGGGATTACTGTTCATGAATCAGGTACTGTTGTTGTAGTTAACGGACCAAGATTTTCAACTAAATCAGAGTCTAAATTCTTTACAAATCAAGGCTGGGAAGTTATAAATATGACAGCTTTTCCTGAAGCTTATCTTGTAAAAGAAATGGATATGTGCCCATTGAATATTTCTTTAATTACTGATTATGATGCAGGGTTAGTTGGAGATGTGCCACCGGTTTCTCACCAAGAAGTTATTGAAGTATTTAATTCTAATGTTGCAAATTTAAAAAATCTTTTATTCAAGATGATAGAAAATATTCCTGCAACAAGAGAAAATTGTGATTGTAAAAATACAAAGAAAAATTCTCAGTTATAAATTTTGTCATTCTGAGGCAGAATTAGTGAGATTCTTCGCTGCTCTCAGAATGACGTTTTAGCCGAAGAATCTCAAAGAAATATAATATGATAGATAATTTAATATTTGTAGTAAATAATTTATTTCAAATTTATTTTTGGTTAATTCTTGTAAGGTGTTTGCTCAGCTTTATTCCGTCTATAGATTGGTATAAACAACCCTTTCAGGGAATAAAGGATGTAACTGATTTATATCTGAATTTGTTTAGAAAAGTTGTTCCGCCTTTTAATGGGGTTGATTTTTCTCCAATTGTTGCAATTATAGTTTTACAATTATTAAATTATATTTTAGTATTTGGGTTGCTAATGTTTAAATAGATTGTTGTAGAAAATGTAATTAATGTTTATTAATTCTTTACAACTTGTAAAAAAATGGGTGTTAATATATAATCCTTGTTATGAAAATAGTAATATACGGTGCTACAGAAATCGGCTGTTTGTTGGCAACTGAGTTTTTTGAAGACCATGATATAACAATAATTGATAAAGAAGAAAATAGAGCCAAGGAACTTAGCAGTCTTGATATTAGTTTTGTTGCAGGTAATGCATCTAATATAGATGTGTTAAAGAGTGCCGATATTAAAAATGCGGATATATTTATAGCCTGTACAAATACAGATGAGGCAAATATTGTTGCTTGCCTTTCAGCAAAGCAATATGGTGGAGTCAGAACAATATGTTTTGTAAACCGAGAAGAATATAAGAATACACTTAATTTTGAAAAAAATAGTGAGCAATCAAAGAATTTCTTTATAGATTATATAATTTGGCCAGAAGAATTACTTTCTCAGGAAATTTTCAGAATTGTTACTGTTGCACAAGCTTTGGATGTTGAAAATTTTGCAGACGGCAGAGCAAGATTGTTGGAATATAAGGTGCAGTCAAATCCTTCTATAACAGGCAAAAAACTCAAAGAATGCGGATTTACTCAAGATACTTTAATGGTTGGGCTAACAAGGAACGGTGAATTGTTTATTCCAAATGGTGATACTGAAATTCAAGACGAAGATAAATTGATTTTTATGGGTAATGTTCATTCACTGAATATACTTGCGGGAACATTTTTCCATGAAAAAGATCCTGTTAAAAATGTTGCAATAATAGGTGGAGGTACTGTTGGGAGAATTCTTGCAAGATCTTTGGAAACGTTAAAAATTAAGACAAAAATTATTGAAAAAGACCATGAAAGATGTGAATTTTTGGCTGAAAATCTTACGAATACTCTTATTATAAATGGCGATGGAACAAATATGCAGCTTCTTGATGAAGAGGAAATAGGTTCTGCTGATGTTGTTATTAGTATTACAAATAACGATGAAAGAAATCTTTTATGTTCTTTGTTGGCAAAACAATTAGGAGCAAAAAGAGTTATTTCAAGAGTTTCAAAAGTTTTAAATATACCGTTATTTGAAAAAGTGGGTATTGATATTGCTATTTCTGCAAAAAATGCGGCTTTGAATGAGGTAAAAAATGATTTGCAGGAAAACAATGTGGATATTTTAGCGACTGTTGAGCAAGGGCAGGGTGAAGTTTTGGAAATTGCAGTTGTTTCTGAATTTGACGGTAAAAAAATTATGGATTTAAAATTTCCTGCAAGGGCTGTTGTAGGTGTTGTTCAACGCAGAAATAAAGTTATTATTCCAAAGGGTGATACTGAAATTCATGAAGATGATATTTTAATAATATTTACAACTGCTGAGAATGCGGATCAAATAAAAAATTTCTTTAAGGTGAACTAAATGCGTTTAAATTATCTGGCAAGTGCAATAGGATTGGTGATGATGTACATAGGATTGGTTTTGTTATCTCCTGTTGTGGTTGCTATGTTTTATAATGAAATGGGGTCAATATTGCCTTTTGTTGCTGCGTCAGCAGTATCAATTGCAATCGGTTACTGTTTTCGAAAATTTGTAAAAAATGCATCTAATCTTGAAAACTTGAATGATATTAAAAAGGCTGAAGCATTGTTTATTGTTGCGATGTCGTGGGTTGTATTTAGTTTTATTGCCGCTATTCCGTATTTGTTTTATGATTTTTCTCCAATAAATGCTTTGTTTGAAGCTGTTTCCGGTATAACAACAACCGGTGCTACTGTTTTAACTAATTATAATTATCCTCATGCATTTTTCTTTTGGAGAGCTTTAACGCAATGGTTTGGCGGTTTGGGTATAATCGTGTTATTTATAGCAATTTTACCTCAGTTTGCAGTTGCAGGTAGGCAGATGTTTTTTGCTGAAACTCCGGGGCCTACTGAGGATAAATTTACTCCGAGAATTAGGAATACTGCTTCTTCTTTGTGGAAAATATATTTAGCTTTTACTGTTATTGAGATTTTGTTATTAATATGGGCAGGAATGCCTGCATTTGATGCAGTATGTAATTCTCTTTCTACACTTTCTGCGGGCGGATTTTCACCTCATGCGAAAAGTATTTTGGGGTATAATTCTAATGCGATAACTTGGATAATTCTTATATTTATGTTTATAGCAGGTATAAGTTTTAACCTGCAATATAAGGCTCTAAAACAGTTTAATCCTTTTGTGCTATTCAAAAATGAAGAATTTAGGGCATATTTTGGATTAGTTTTAATAATGAGCATGTTTATTTCTGTATCATTATTTTTAAATCATCATACAAATATCGCTGATAATATAAGAGATTCTTTATTTCAAATTATAAGTATTACAACATCTTCAGGATTTGCTAGTTTAGATTTTGAAAAATGGAATTATACATCAAAATTACTTTTATTCATTGTTATGTTTATGGGAGCCTGTTCAAGTTCTGCAGGTGGTGGTATAAAACTTGCAAGGTGGCTTGTTGTTTATAAATCAATGAAAAGTGAAATTGTAAAAATTTTACATCCGAATGCTGTTGTTAATATAAAAATAGACGGGAAAACAGTACCTATAGAAACAGCACGACAAATAGTTGTTTTTGTCTTTTTTTATTTCTTAATTTTTGGCGTAACAGCAATTTTTATATCAATATTAGAGCATAATAGTGCAGTAGGCTTGACAAGTGCGATATCATCTTTAGGAAATATTGGCCCCGGTGTTGCAGTTTCAACAGGTCCGATGGGTAATTATGATAACTTAACGATACCTTCAAAAGTTATATATATAATGAATATGCTTGTCGGTAGACTTGAATTAATTCCGTTTATGGTAATGTTGCAAAAAGATTTTTGGACATTGAAAGATTAAATTGTATAATATGTTTGTGTAATGAACAATTTGTGACAAAAATCGTTTAATAAGTATTAGAGGGGAAATATTTGAAATTTAATATAAAAAATATAATATTGTTAATACTTGTCAGTTTGTCAGCAAATGTGTGTTTTGCAGTTGAGCAAATGAGTATTGAAAAGCATGCGGTACTTAATATAGACGATTGTGTAAATATAGCCCTTCAAAATAGCCCAAAAATTAAGAAAGCAAGATATAATTACGGGATTTCCAAAGGTAATTTGGGTGTTGCAAAAGCCGGCTACTTTCCGACTCTTGGAGTTGGTACAGGATATAATTTCACAGGAAATTATACAGATAAAAACTCCACAAATAACGATATTTATAATGCTGAGGCAAGTATAAATCAATTAATATGGAATTTTGGTAAGACAAACGCAAACATAAGAATGCAAAATTTTAACAGAATTGCATCTTTGTATACTTTTGAGAATATTGTTTTAGAAACTATTTTCGAGGTTAAAACGAATTATTATGGAGTTTTAGCTGCTCGTGCTGCTCTTGATGTTAACAAGGCAAATGTGCAGATAAATGAGAGAAATTACCAGAGAACAAAAGCATACTTTGATGAAGGTATAAAATCTAAGATTGATTTGGTTAATGCTGAGGTAAATTTAAGTGATTCAAAAATTACTTTGGTAAATTCTCAAAAGTCTTACCAAAATGCAATTGTTTTATTGAATAATTCTATGTATATTGCTTTTGCTCCTGAATATGAAATTGAAAACACAAAAACTTTTAATCTTGAGCATAAGTTTGCACCTGTAAGTCTGGAAAAATTGGATGAAAAGCTGGATATAAGTGCGACTCCTAGTGATGTTGATAATGCTTTTTTAACATCAAAGGTTGAAAAAATTAATGTATTAGAAAATTTTGAGTTTGAACCTTTTCCATATAAGTTTGAAGAAGCTGTTAAAATTGCTTATAAGAATAGACCTGATTTAAAGGCTTATGATGCAACATTGAATGCGATGAAAGAGTCTCTAAAATATACAAAAAGAGAATATTTGCCAGAAATTTCTGCAAAGGCAGGTTATGGCTTTAGAAATCAATATAATTCAAATTCTTTCAATGCAGGCATCAATTTGACAGGATCTGTTAATGTAAAAGCCGAAAAACATAAGATTGACAATGCTAAATTGCAGGTTGAAATTGCACAAAACGAAATAGATATGGCAAAGCAAAATATATATTTTCAAGTTCAGAATTTATATGTAAATATGGTTCAATATGAAAAACAAGTTCCTTTGTTAGCAGTAAAGGTTAAAGAAACATTGGAAAATTTCGAGCTTGCTGACGGTAGGTATGAAGTTGGTCTTGGGGATTATATAGAATTACAAGATGCTAAGGTAAAATATAATAATGCGCAAATTAGTTATGTTCAAGCTGTTCATAATTATAATGTAGCCAGAGCAAATTTGGAAAAAGCAATAGCGCTTCCACAAAGTATTACAACATCTATTGAGGATAATAAAAATGATAAAAAATCTAAAAAACATTAAGAAGAGATATATTTTTGCTACTGTAGCAATTGTTATTGCTGTATTGGCTTGTTATGGCATTGTATCTAAAAATAAAGTTCATTATGATACAAAACCGTTAAAATTTTGCACTATAACTCAATATGTAGATGCTTCCGGTACAATAAATCCTGTGAATACAGTTTCCGTCGGTTCAACTGTTTCAGGTTTAATAAAGGCTATATATGTTGATTATAATTCCGAAGTAAAAAAAGGACAGCTTTTGGCGCAAATTGACCCTGCAAATTTTGAAGCTCAAGTTCAACAAAATCAGGCACAAATTAGCAATGCGCAGGCTAATCTCGCAAAATTGCAGGCAATAGCTGATTTTGATGAAAAACAGTATCAAAGGTATAAAAATTTGTATAACAAAAATTTTGTTGCAAAAAGTGAATTAGACCAAAAATATAGTACTTATAAGTCAGATTTGGCACAGATAAATGCTGCAAGAGCTCAAATACATCAGTTTCAGGCGTCGCTTCAAACCGCGCAGACAAATCTCGGTTACACAAAAATTATAGCTCCGGTTGACGGCACTGTGATTTCAAGAAAAATCGATTTGGGGCAACCGGTTGCAGCAAGTTTTCAGGCTCCTGAACTGTTTACTATTGCTCAGGATTTGACAAAAATGCAAATAGAGGTTAGTGTTTCAGAAGCTGATATAGGTAAAGTTAAAGAAGGTCAAGATGTTACTTATACACTTGACGGTTATCCTGACAGTACATTTTATGGTAAGGTTACACAAGTAAGACTTTCTCCTACTACCGTCTCAAATGTTGTAACTTATACTGTTATTGTTGATGTTGATAATGAAGATCTTAAATTAAAGCCCGGAATGACAGCAAATGTTTCGATTATAACCAGCAAGAGCGAAGATGTTTTGTGTGCCCCAAATCTTGCATTAAAGTTTACTCCTGATATAAACGGTCAAAAATATCAAAAGCAAGGAGTCTGGATTTTAGAAAAAGGAACACCAAAGCGTATTGATATAGAAACCGGTGCAAGTGATGATAATTATACTGAAGTGAAATCGTCAGAGCTTACTGATGGAACAAGAGTGATTTTAGGCACTCAAAATAAAAATTCTAAGAAAAAGAACATGAACAAAAACCGTGTACCGAGGTTGTAATATGCCATTAATTGAGGTTAAAAACGCAATAAAGATATATCGCATGGGAGATGAAAATTTCTATGCTTTAAATGATGTGTCTTTTTCTATAGATAAAGGTGAATTTGTAGCGATAATGGGCGCTTCAGGATCAGGAAAGTCTACTTGTATGAATATGCTGGGGACTCTTGATAAGCCGTCTTCGGGTGAATATTATCTGGAAGGGATAGATGTTTTTTCTCTAAATTCAGAACAATTATCAGATATAAGAAATAATAAAATTGGTTTTGTTTTTCAAGGGTTTAATTTGATATCAAGGACTACAGCTATTGATAATGTTGCTATGCCAATGATATATAAGGGTATTCCTGAACAAGAAAGATATGAAAGAGCCAGAAAAGCATTAAAGATAGTTGGTCTTGAAAATAAGGAATCAAATATGCCGTCACAAATGTCTGGCGGTCAGCAACAAAGAGTTGCCATTGCCCGTGCTATAGTAAATGATGCCCCTCTTATTCTGGCAGATGAACCGACAGGTAATTTGGATACAAAAACAAGTATTGATGTTATGGAATTTTTTGTAGAATTAAACGAAAAATATGGGAAAACCGTCGTGCTTGTTACACATGAGCCTGATATTGCTCAATATACAAAAAGAATATTGAAATTTAAAGATGGGAAAATTGTATCTGATATGCCCAAAGAGGAGTGGTTAAAAGTAAGAACTAGGGAAACTTAGTAAAAGGATAATAATGATAGATTTTAAATCAACACTAAAAATAGCTCTTAATTCTTTAAAAGTTAATAAAATGCGCTCTGCTCTCACTTCGCTTGGTATAATTATTGGTGTCGCGTCAGTTATTGCTATGCTTGCGATTGGAGGTGGTACGAATAAACAAGTACAAGAAAATATGGAATCTATGGGGTCAAATTTGTTGACTGTCCGATCTTCTTCTGCAAAGACCGGCGGAGTTTCTATGGGTATGGGGTCTAAACCTACTTTAAGTGTAAAAGATTCCGTAGCTATCCGTAAGAATGTCAGAGGGGTTGAGGCAGTTGCACCAATTATGAGTTCTTCAAAGCAGGTTATGTATGGCAATCAAAATTGGCAGACTACAATTTATGGGGTAACTAATCCATATTTGTATGTCAAAAATTATGAGGTAGAAACAGGAAAATCATTTACACCTGATGATGATAGAAATGCCGCAAAGGTTGCAATAATTGGTGCTACTGTAGAAAATGAACTGTTTGGCGATATTGATGCAACAGGTAAAATAATAAGAATTGGGAATGTTCCGTTTAAAGTTATTGGAATATTAAAATCAAAAGGTCAGTCTGGGCCTTTTGATCAGGATGATTTAATCCTTATTCCTTTAACAACAGCACAACGCAAAATATTTGGGACTGATTTCCCGGGTTCTGTAAATCAAATATTAGTGAAAGCTGCCTCTGTAGAGGATAGTTCACGAGCTGAACAAGAGATAACAGAAGTATTGAGAGCAAGGCATAAACTTGGCAAATCTCAAGAAAATGATTTTGAAATTAGAAATAATGCTGAATTTCAGGAAACATTAAAGGCTAATGTAAGATCAATCACTGTATTTTTAATATTTGTTGCCGCAATTTCTTTGCTTGTCGGTGGTATCGGTGTTATGAATATTATGCTCGTGTCTGTTACAGAAAGAACTAAGGAAATTGGTATAAGAATGGCTATCGGTGCAAGAGCTCAGGATATAAGAATGCAGTTTTTGGTAGAAGCGTTGGTGCTATCTTTGGTCGGCGGATTAATCGGAGTTATAACCGGTATTGTTATTGCTTTAATCTTTGGCGTAGTTTCAGGCCGTCCTGTTGTATTTACATTAATGCCAATATTAATATCTTTTTCTTTTTCCGGTTTGGTAGGAATTGTTTTTGGATTTTATCCTGCATATAAAGCGTCATTGCTTAATCCTATCGATGCTTTGAGATACGAATAAATTAATGATTATCATATAAAAAACACTTTACGTTATGGTAAGTTCCTATGATATTTGGGGAACAAGTTTTGCATTTATCCATAACTTTTGGGCATCTTGTATGAAACTTGCATCCGTCAGGCAAATTTGTCGGGGACGGTAAATCCCCCTTTAATATATTCTTTTGCTTCTTTGTTTTGTCAAATGACGGGACTGAGTTTATCAATGCTTTTGTGTAGGGGTGCAAGGGATTTGAAAATATGTCTTTAGTCTTTCCAAGTTCAACAATTTCTCCCAAATACATAATTGCAACTCTGTCTGCTAAATATTCAATTACGCTCATATCGTGTGTAATCAATAAAAATGTAATGTTTTGAGTTTCTTTTAATTCTTTAATAAGGTTTATTATCTGTGCCTGAATACTGACATCAAGTGCACTGACAGGTTCATCAGCAATGATAAATTCTGGGTTTAGCATTAGTGCTCTTGCGATTGCGATTCTTTGTCTTTGTCCGCCTGAAAATTCATGTGGGTATTTGTCTAAACAATTTTCGTCTAATCCTACTAATTTTATTTTTTCTTTAACTATTTCAATAATTTTTTCTTTTTTTAAATTTGTATTTATAACGAGAGGTTCTGTCAAAATTTCAAGAATTTTCATTTTAGGGTTTAGGCTTGCATAAGGATTTTGAAATACTATTTGAGCAAACTGTCGAAATGTTTTAAGGCTATTTGCTTTACAACTGTTAAACAGGATGCAGCCGCTTTTTATTGGTTCCAATTTTAATATTGCTTTTGCAAGTGTCGATTTGCCGCAACCGGACTCACCGGCCAAGGCTAAAATTTCACCTTGTTTTATATCAAGAGAAACTCCATTTACTGCATGGATAATTTGTTTTTGACCGATGATATTTTTATTTGTTTTATACTCTACGTGTAAGTCGTTTATTTTTAATAAATTTTCTTTATTCATAGATAAATTTTATATTTATTTTTTGTTGTAGGCAATTGTATTAAAGGTTAATATTTTTATAACTCTCTTCTACCTTCAATAGCTTTTGCAATTGTGATTTCATCAGCATATTCAAGATCTGCACCTACAGGTAAACCAAAGGCTATACGAGAAATTTTTATTCCAAACGGTTTTATTAATTTGTTTAAGTATAAACTTGTGGCTTCGCCTTCCACAGATGGGCTTAATGCAAGAATAACCTCTTTTACTTTATCATCGGTTAATCTGTTTAAGAGCTCTTTTATTCGGATATCATCGGCACCAATACCATCCATTGGAGAAATTAGACCTTGAAGTACATGGTACAAGCCCTTGTATTCGTTAGTTTTTTCTATTGCAATTAAATCTTTTGTTTCAGCAACAACGCATATTGTTGACTTGTCTCTCGAAGATGATGAACATATTTCGCATGGACTTGTTGCTGAAAGGTTGAAACAGATTTCACATGTTTTCGTATTTTGTTTTGCATCTATCATACTTTGTGCAAATTTTTCCACCTCAGACAAAGGCATCCTCAACAAATAAAATGCCATTCTTTGAGCTGATTTTGGTCCGACAGATGGGAATTTTTGAAAATGCTCTATTAAAGCTGCTATAGATTTTGGGTAAATCATTAGAAGTTCAATCCCGGAATGTTAATACCGCCTGTAACAGCCTTCATTCTGGTTTCCATTTCTTTTTCAGCTTTTGAACTTGCTTGATTTATAGCTGTTGTAACTAGATCTTCAAGCATTTCTACAGTTTCAGCATCAACTGAAGATGGATTTTCAGGATTAATAGCTTCAGGTTTTATTTTTATTGATTTGAATTTACCTTGTCCTGAACAAGTAACTACAACAGCTCCGCCAGCACTTTCTCCTGTTAAATTCATATCTGAAAGTTCTTGTTGAACATCTTTTAATCTTGCTTGTATATTTTGTGCTTGTTTCATCATTTGCATAATATTCATATTTATCTCTCCTTAGTCTGTAAATTGAAATTTTCCTAATAATTATTATATAATAAAATCATGCAAAAATACACTTATGTTGCAGAATCTTTAAAAAACGGTCAGATAATGCGTTGGACATTTATGCCTTTGAATGTCTATATTGCGCCTATGAAATTTTATTCTAAGCAGGGCCAAGATTTGAAATACAGGGGAATGGTAATAAGGGCTTTGAATGAATGGGAAAGGGCGACAAAAGGAAAGGTAGCATTCAGAGTTGTCAATACTCTTTTAGAATCTAATGTTAATGTCGATTGGAAAAGGGTTGAAAGAAAAGCTTTGGGACACTGTTATTTTAATTATGATGGTATGAACAGGCTATATGGGGCTGAGGTTGCTATAGGTCTGACTGAAGGTATAGTACATGCTGATTATATGGATGAGGACGAAGTATATCATACGATTTTGCACGAAATTGGGCATGCAATTGGATTGGGACATAGCAAAAACCCTGCGGATATAATGTACACTCCTCACCAAAAAGGTGTTAATTCAGTATCAAAGGGTGATTGTTTGACTGTAAATTGGCTATATGCGTTACCGCAAGGTGCAACAACAGCTGAAGTTGCATCAAAATACGGTATTGGAGGAAGTAATATAGATGAAATAATTGCAAAATTTATTGATAAAAAATCTCCGACTGAATTTGAAAAGGTAAAATCTTCAATAAAGCTCCCAAAAAGAGATTTGTTGGAAGAACAGGAAGCTATTGCTAATCTGCGTAAATATCATATGTCTTTGCAAAATATTCATATATCTGAGGATATGAAAAAGTTTTTTAGAGAGAAACATTAAAAATGGTTTATATTGTAAAGCCTTTTTGTTAAAAATTGCTATTGAAATTTTTTCGGGTATAATGTTATTGTATAAAATGTTGATTAGGATTATATAGGAATATAAAATATGACAGTTCAAGATTGGTTTGAAAAAAGGAAACAAGCTCAAATTCAGCGTCGAGAACTTGAGGGAAGAGTTGAATTGGATATGGACCCTAATTTGTGGGTCAAATGTGTGCATTGTGATGCACAATTGCTAAAAGAAGATTTAGAAAAAAATGATATGGTTTGTCCTGTATGTGATTATCATTTTAGAATATGTGCAAAAAAACGGATAAAACAGCTTTTTGATGAAGGTTCCTTTGAAGAACTGTTTACTGATGTTAAGCCGACAGACCCGTTGGAATTTTCTGATACTGAGACTTATAAATCTCGCTTGGAAAAGGCTCAGAAGAAAACATCATTAGATGATGCAGTTATCACAGGTATTGCAACAATTGAAGGTAATAAAGTTGCAACTGCAGTCATGGATTTTGATTTTATGGGCGGTTCAATGGGCAGTGTTGTCGGGGAAAAAGTTACACGTATAATTGAAAAGGCTATAGAAGAAAGGTTGCCGGTGTTAGCTATTACTTCATCAGGCGGTGCCAGAATGCAAGAAAGTGCATTAAGTTTGATGCAAATGGCAAAAACATCCTGTGCAGTTTCTAGACTTGATGATGAAGGCCTTTTGTATATAAATCTTTTAACTGAGCCTACATTTGGTGGTATAACAGCAAGTTTTGGCATGTTGGGTGATGTTATTGTTGCAGAGCAAGGGGCACGTATTGGCTTTGCAGGCAGAAGGGTTATCGAGCAAACAATAAGGCAAAAACTTCCGTCAGATTTCCAAACTGCGGAATATTTGCTTAAGTACGGACAGGTTGATGTTGTTTCAGCAAGAAAAGATTTAAAGAGTACACTTGCTAAAATTTTAGAAATGCACTCTAAGAAAGGTGTTTAAATGGCAGCAGTATTAGATTTTGAAAAACCAATATTAGAAATACAAGAAAAAATAGAAGAATTAAAAAAGATAAGTTTGGAGTCAGGCATGGATCTAAATAAAGAAATTGAAACTTTTGAACAGCAGGCACAGGATTATAAAAAAGAGTTATATTCTAATTTAAAACCGGCTCAGAAATTGCAAATTGCACGACATCCTGAAAGACCGAACTTTTTAGATTATGTTAACAATATTTGTGAAGATTTTATAGAATTTCATGGCGATAGAGAGGGCATGGATGATAGGGCAATTATTGGCGGTATAGCTAAGATTGATGGTAAACCTGTTATGATTATCGGTACCATGAAAGGTAAATCAACAAAAGAAAATTTGGAATACAATTTTGGTATGCCTCAGCCTCAGGGGTATAGAAAGGCTTTAAGATTATTTAATCATGCAAATAAATTCGGTTTGCCTATAATAACTTTAATAGATACTCCAGGGGCATATCCCGGTATAAGTGCTGAAGAAACAAACCAAGGTGGAGCTATTGCCGTAAATCTTCGTGATATGGCAAAATTGGAAGTTCCTGTTATTGCGATTATTACAGGTGAAGGATGCTCAGGTGGTGCCTTAGGTTTGGCAGTCGCAAATAAAGTGTTTTTGCTTGAACATGCTTATTATACAGTAATTTCTCCGGAAGGTTGTGCATCTATTCTTTGGAGAGATGCTTCTAAGTCTGCTGAAGCTGCAGATGCTCTGAAAATTACCGCAAAAGATTTACTAAAATTTGATATAATTGATGGTGAAATTGCCGAACCTACAGGTGGCGCTCATACAAATTATGAGGAAATTTCTGCTAATATGAAAAAGACTATATTGGAAAGTTTAAAGGAATTATCAAAATTATCTGCAAAGAAATTAAAAGAGCAAAGATACCAAAAATTCAGAAAAATGGGTATGTTTTTAGAAGGCTAGTGTATGTCTGATAATTATTATGAATTACAAATAAGAATTAATCCCGAAATAGAAGATGTGATTTCGGATTTTTTCTTTGAAAATTTTTCTTGCGAGGGTGTCGTTCTTGCTGAAGAAACATACAAAGATTTAGAAATGGTTTCGACAACAGAGGGTACTTTGAGAGTGTTTTTAGCAGAAGAACCCAACCAACTTTCAATGTTAATTTTAAAACAACGTGATTTGTTAAAATCAAGAGGTTTAACAGATGAAGAACTAGGTAGTTGGGAATATGTTTTGTCGCCAAAGAAAAACGAGGATTGGTCAAAAAAGTGGAAAGAAAAGTGGGGTATTACCCGTGTAACTGATAAAATTGTGGTTGTGCCTGATTGGCTAGAATATGAGCAAAAAAAGGATGAGGTTGTTATTCGCCTTGAACCTGGATGCGCTTTTGGAACCGGTACTCACCAAACAACCCAATTATGCATGAAAGCTATTGAAAAATATATGTCATGTGGTGCAAAAATGGCAGATATTGGCATGGGATCAGGAATTTTGGCGATTTGTGCTAAAAAATTCGGCGCAAGTTATGTATATGGTTGTGATAACGATGAAACTGTTATTGATGTTGCAAAAGAAAATGCTTTGAAAAATGGTGCTGAATGTGTTTTTGAATTAAATACTACTGACAAAATTACGGAAAAGTTTGATTTTGTATGTGCAAACATTCTTCATAATGTTTTAGCTGAAATTATGGGGGAATTAAAAAACATAATGAGTAAAGGTGCGATTATGGTTTTGTCAGGTATTCTTGACGAAAAGAAACCGGTTGTGCTTGATGCTATAAAAAAATGGAATATGGAACTGATTGAAGAAGCTCATCAGGATCAATGGGTGGCATTAATTGTAAAAAGGATAGATTAAAATGGGAAAAACTGCGATTATAATACCTGCCAGATATGGATCATCTAGGTTAGAAGGAAAACCGTTAATAAGAGTTGAAGGAAAGACTATTATTCAATGGGTTTATGAAAAAGCAAAACAGTCAAAATTAGCAGATATTATTATTGTGGCTACTGATGATAAAAGAATTTTTGATGTAGTAAAAGGGTTTGGCGGAGAGGTTGAAATGACATCTGTTGAGCACAAATGTGGTTCTGATAGAATTAAAGAAGTTGTTATGCGACATCCTGAAATTGATTTTATTGTGAATTTACAAGGTGATGAACCTTTAATTAAGCCTGAAAGCATTGATGAGGTAGCAAGGAATGTTAAAGAAGACAGTTTGGCTGATATTTCGACATTAATTAGGAAAATTACTCCAGAAGAAGCTGAAAATCCAAATTTAGTTAAGTGTGTTGTTGACAATAATGGTTATGCGTTGTATTTCTCTCGTTCAAAAATTCCGTATGAAAGAAATAACGGTAAATCGGATTTTTACGGCCATTTGGGAATTTACGGATACAAAAGGGAGGCATTGGTTAAGATGACAGAGCTTCCTCAAACATCTTATGAAATGGCGGAAAGTTTGGAGCAATTGAGAGCTTTGCAAAACGGCATGAGAATAAAAACTTCTGTTGTTGATTTTGTACCTGTTGGTATTGATACTGCTGATGATGTAGAAAAGTTTAAAACTTTAGTAGGTGCAAATTAGAAAATCTTTTAAAAAAGTGCTTGCAAAATTTTAATTAATGGATTAAGATATATTTATAAATATTAACGAAAATTTATAAAAATAAATATTTTTTAATATTAGTAATGTTAGTGGTGAAATTATTTAGCAAAGGAAATGAGTATGACTGAAAATACGGAAATGGCTAATGAATCAGAGGATCGTCAACGTATATTGTTGGCTGATGATGAAGCTAGTATCAGACGAATTCTTGAGACGAGATTAAAAATGGTTGGATATGATGTATATACAGCTCAAGATGGCGAAGAAGCTGTAAATGCATTTAATAAATATAATCCGGATTTGGTAGTTTTAGATGTAATGATGCCGAAGATGGACGGTTATGGTGTTACAAGAGAAATCAGAAGAACTTCTGATGTTCCTATTATTATTTTGACAGCTTTAGGTGATGTTTCTGAAAGAATTACAGGTTTAGAACTTGGTGCAGATGATTATGTCATCAAACCTTTTTCTCCAAAAGAATTGGAAGCTCGCGTAAAAGCCGTTTTGAGACGTACAAATAACAGAGAAACAGTTACTCCTACAGGAAAAGTAACAAAGAATGTTATAACAACAGGTAATATAAAAATCGATACTGCACGTCGTCAAGTATACAGAAAGAATGAAAGAATAAGATTGACAGGAATGGAATTCAGCTTGTTAGAGTTGCTTGTAAATAATTCTGGTCAAGCATTTTCAAGAAATGAAATTCTACAACATGTATGGGCATATCCGCCTGATCACAGAATTGATACTCGTGTAGTTGATGTACATATTTCAAGATTACGTTCAAAATTGGAATCCGATCCTGCAAATCCTGAGTTAATATTAACAGCTCGCGGAATAGGATATATGTTCCAAAGAATAAGCTAAAAAATCAAAAGGACCTTGGCAATTGCTAAGGTCCTTTTGTATGTCTTGATTTTAATCTTTTTTATGTTAATATGATTAGGTGATGGCGGGTGTCGTCAAGTGGTTAAGACCACGGATTGTGGTTCCGTTATGCGTGGGTTCGAATCCCACCACCCGCCCCACTAAAAAGCAGATAACAAAAGTTATCTGCTTTTTAGTTTGAGATGTTGTGAAATTCTGAGAACCCAACAGGCCGACAGGTCTGTCTGTGGTTCGAGCGGATTTTTTGCAGAGTGCGGAGTGCTTTTGCAAAGTGATGTAAATCACGTCGGCAAAACACGTAGACACGTTTAACGCAAAAAATCCAAGACAATCCCACCACCCGCCCCATAATAAAAATAAGCACCCTTTTGGGTGCGTTTTTTATTTGTGTAGTTGGGATGAGAACCTTACCAAGCGAAGCTTGGTCTGGGTTCGAGCGAGGAGCGAGCAGAGGCTGGAGTGCTTTTGCAATGTGATGTAAATCACGACGGCAAAACACGTAGACACGTTTAACGCAAAAAAATCCAAGACAATCCAACCACTCGCTCCCCATTTAAAGAGTCTGACTCTTCGGGGTCTTTTTATTAGGAACGATAAGGATTTTCAGAATTAGTGCCTTTTAACAGGACATTTGGTCGGATGTGGTAAAGATTTGAGTTGCTAAAGTTGCTAATTTTAGTAAACATTAGCGATTTTGTTTGGTCGGAAGTTGATTGATTTAAAATGTCAGAAATGTCCGATTGCGGTAACAAAAATGCCCGATATTTTACTCTTTTTGTCCTAATATTTGCACTCCTAAGTATTGTTGGGTTGCCCAACCTACAATCTATTCACTACAGGTTGCAGTTTTGCGCAAGTTATAATATGGGTGGAATATACCCATTATTTACAAGATAAAATTTGTTAATATTCTTAGGATAAATCTTTCCGCCCATTATTCCTGAAAAATATTCAGCCATAAATTCATCTAAGCTATATGAATACAATGAAACATTTTCAGGTATTTGTATATCTTTTGCAATTTTTTGATATTTGCTTGTATCACCAATTAATGTTGAACCTGCACCCACATTATTAAGAGTGTGACCAACTTCATGATATATAATTCCATCAATAGTTGGATTTGCGAGATATCCTTTTTCTTCTTGTACAATTTTAAATATATCATCAGAATAAATTACATATCTGTCTTTTAAAGCTTTATTTACTATTGCCTCGTTCATTTCATCTTCTAATGTATATCTTACCTTAGGAAATTCCCGCACTCCTTTTTGGTGCATATTTTTAAAAGCAGTATAAATGTTTTGTGAAATTTTTTCATGATCAGTTAAGCGTGCATCAATGCCCAATTCTGCAAGTTTATTTTCTATATCTATTACTTTTGGATTTGTTGATTTAGGGAATATTATATCGTCAAAAACACTAACAAATTTTGCACGAGCACTATTACCTATTTCGCCATACTTATCAAGAAGTTCTTTTGTTGTATTTAAAGGATCTACACCTTCATTTCTTCTTAAATATTCAGGCCATGAGCTTTTTATGTCATAAAATAGTTTACGTATTTCATCTTGTTCTACTGCGGTAAATTTTTGCTCTCTAATGGAATATAATAATTCTTCTTCGGATTTGTTTAAATATTTTCTTAATTTTGGATTTTCTTTTGCTATAAATTGCAATAAATTATCTTTTTTAAATATTTCAATATTTTTTTCAAGTTTTGTTACAAAAGGAACGACATTATTTAGTTTAGAATCATACTTTATGTTTTTAATATTTGGAATTACTTTTTGTGGTTTGGCGCAGAAGAGCAGACTTTTGCAGAGTTTTCCCCCACGCTCAACCATAAAATTAAAAGCAACTTTTTGTAATCCCATAGCAATATTTTCCCCTGTGTATATTTATATAAAATATTTTTTTTTTCAGAAATTGCTTAATTGTGACATAGTATGAAAGAATTGTTACAAATTAACTTTACCAAAAAGTGTAAACTATCTGTATAACGAAACCATATTATCTGTCATTTTAAAGAGAACCCAACAGACCGACAGGTCTGTCTGTGGTTCGAGCGGATTTATAAATTATTTATGATAAAATTCTCTGTATAAGATTGATAGGAAATAATAATGAGTAAAATAGTATTGATTTCATCAATTGCAATTATTACAATATTAGCGTTAATTCTTTTGATATTTGCTTTGAATTGGTATCTTAATAAAAATGTCAGTTATACTAATAATTTATCAGACAAAAAAATATTGATTGCATATTATTCTTATAGTAATCATACTGAAGAAATTGCAAATATGATTAATCAATATTTGAACTGTGATATTGTTGAAATTAAATCAGAAGAATATGAAAATAAAAATATTATAGAACTAAACAAGCTCGTTAATCAACAAATAAAAAATGAAACCCTTCCGAAAATAAATAAAATTGATATTTCGAATTATGATCTTATATTTGTTGGAAGTCCTGTTTGGAAAGATGATGTAGCATTGCCTGTTAAAAGTTTTTTGATTAATAATGATTTTAATGGCAAAATTATTATTCCGTTTTATACCTTTGGAGGGTTTGTTGATAAATTAAGGTTAGATAATCAAATAAAAGAATATTCTCATAATGACAGTGTTTTACCTTCATTTTTAACTGTTTATTTTAAATTTGCATTTATTGAGTACAGACTTACAAAATGGTTAAATGGAATAAATTTATAGTCTATTGCTTTTTTAAAATCCAATTTGGAAATGCTTTTAAATTTATTCTAATGTAAGATTAAACGGTTTTTGGTTCTCAAATGTTGAACCTATGTGTTTTTCATTATTTGAGACTATTTTAAATCCTTTTTCAATGTTAATGCAAAATTTGTCAGGCAAAAGCTGCTTGAAATCATTTTTATTTCCGTTATTGTTAATTGTTGTTATTGTTACTATATTGTTATTTTCATATGTGTAATTTACAATTTCCAAAGGCTTTTCGACATCCCATGAGGCATAATGGAATCCTTTTATCGGTTTGTTGTTTTTATATGTGACAATCCAAAGCCCCTCTGATTCTCGTCCAGATTCATATCGAGCAATCATTTTTATTTCGTTGTTGTCGTCGATTATTTGCATTTCAGATGCGCAAACTTCATATTTACAATTGTTGCCTTGTATTGTAAGGATTTTCCCACCTTCGGTATTTACTCCTGTAATCGTTGTTTCTCTTGGGAGTTTGCCCTCTTTTATACATTGCTCAAGATAATTTATTTCTTCGATATTTGTTTTTGAATTATTTTTAGAAAATTCCAATAAAACTCTTGCACTGTTTGCTTTTCCTAATAAATCAAGAATGTATTTAGGTGTAGGCATAACTGCGGATTTAGAGTTCTCTTGTTTTGGCTGAATATCTTGTGTTAAAGCTTTTTCTGCTTCATCTATGTATTCAGGTTTATTTATAACTTTTTTTTGCATATCGGGAGTTTGAATCAGTTGACTAAACACCCTGCCGTTGGCGGATTTTGTTTCCACAATGGTTCCGACGGGCATTTCAAATTCTTCCCCGTTTATATCCATTTTTCCGCCTTTTAAAAAGGTTATATATTTTACCTGTGAACCGTCATCAAAAGTTACTTCTTGCAGCTTACTGCCATCATCAAGAATCTTACATTTAATTTCGACTTTTTTTCCTTTATATGAAGTAACCTTAGTCAATTTATTATCCTTTACACGGTTGCTATTACTGTATCTGCTGATACAGGAGTAAATTCTGTGAATTTTATCTCAGGATTTTTAAATGCTGCATACTCAGGTAATAGTTTATCATAAACACTGTCAATTTCACCGGAACGATTAAGTTCCGCTAATGTTAAATTAGCGTTATCTCTGTTAGACTTCACAGTTGCTGCAAGTAGTCGTTCTTCATCAGAACGAGCTTCTTCGTTGTCATTATATGTAAAGTCGTCACTAGTTGTACCTTGATTATTGCTGTAAGGCTGCGAATATGGAGATATTCGTTCTTTTATAGCATTTCTAAGGTTTTTAAAAGCTGATTTGATCTGTGGAAAAGAGACTCCGGGTATGTTATCCATTTTTAGCCTCCTTTCTTGTATACATATTGCACTTCATAAATATATAAAACCTATTATATATTAATTATTTACATAATATATACAAATTGTTACAAAACTTTACAATTCATAAATTTGTTCAAAATTTTTTCATTGGCGTTTATTTTAAATGCATTATAAATGCATATTTATTGACATATGCTTTGATTTTTAATAGAATCGTGTTGTGGAAATTTGTATGTTAAACAACTTTCACTATTTTTGTTTTAATTATTTGTATAAGGAGTTAGGTTTATGAAAAAGATTTTATTAGCGTTGGCAGTTTTGTTATTTACCACAGTAGCAGCAAGGGCAGAGTTTTTAGGTGGTTTTATTTATAACGGAGCAACAACTCCCGGCGGCGGTTATACTGCAGCAATTGCATCAAAACAAGGTTCTGCTACATGTAAAAATGTATGGTATATTGTTAGTGTAGGCGATTGTAGCGTCAAAGCGGCAATGAAAAACGGCGGTATCCGTTCTTTAGCAGGTTATGATGTACACAGAGAAAATATCTTAGGCTTTCAAACAATAACAGTAAAAGCTTGGGGAAATTAGTTGAGTAATAAAATATTAAAAAGAGGGGAATCTTATAGGTTCCTCTTTTTTTTGTGGTTTAAATTTCCTGTTACATATCTTAACAATAATCTGTAAATTATTAAAGTTTTTATAAAAATATGCCGATAGAGCATAGTGAAAGTTACTAAGGAAATCGAAAGGAAACATCGTCATGGGAATGGCGGCAGGACAAGCAAGATTATTATCAATAACATCTCGTATGTCTGATAACGAGCTAAGAGCTCAGATTATCAACAATAATAAGATGCGTCTTGCTGCTGAAAGCTCTCAAGCAAGCGAAGCTTATGTTGCAGCCTTGAATGAAGCACAGTTAATGTTTACTAATTACGATATTGATAACAATGCAACTTATCAAAATTTAACTTATAATGCGTTAACTTCATTTAATCCTTATAACAATCAATATGCTTTGATAAATTCATCAGGCAATGTATTGTTGTCAGAAAAGGATGCTGAGAACTATAGAAAATCCGGTGGAAATCTTGATGCGTTCTTGGGTATGTATGGGCTGGATTATACAACTACATATTTTGATCAATTGCCTGAGAATGTAGAATTTGAAGGCTTTGAAGGTTTGACGGTCGGTAGGGATATTCTTGAATATATATATTCAGGCAATGTTCCTGAAGGTACAGAGTTTGATCTAGGTAAGATTGGCAAGATAAATCTTCATCCAACAGGAAGTTCTGCTATATCTTACATTGGTACTGCAAATTCGGAAGCTGTTTACGATTATGATAAATATTTGCAGCAATATACCGAAACAAAGAATAAATATCTTGGTTATATTATGCAAGTTATGAAAGAAGAATTTAAAACATTGGTAAAAGATGGAGATTTCAAAGATTCTGAAGGTAAAGCTCTTGACTCTATAACTGATATAAAAACATATATAAATAGTGTTATTGCAGAAGCAGATGCCGAAGAATCAACAGCACGAACAAGTACATCAAAATTCGAAACTAATGTTGTTGATGCGTTATCTAAGTTGATAACTAATATGAATGCTGAAAAATATACTAAAAATTCTGAAAGTGCAACTAACTTTTTTATAGATATTGAAAATTTGATAAAGAATAATGCAGGAAGCATTGCAAAAGATGAATTTACAAGTGATAATTACAGATATATGACATCAGATGGCAATGACTTGTATATTGTTACAAAAGACGAGACAAATCCGGTTATTGAATTAAAAGTAGATAATAAAGGAAATTTATATTCTATAAGTGAAACAGAAACAACAGGAGAGAACGGTCAAACAAATTACACTTCATCTGGATATAACGACTCTGTATTTAGTGAAGGTGTCACTCCCAAGGTATCATCAGGCGATAAGGAGGGTTGGAGTAAAAATCCTTGGGTAAGTCCAGCTGTTTTCTCAACAGCTGAGGAAGATACCGTAAATATCGACGGCATGATATTACATCAAGTAAAAAATAAAGAAGTTGATTTTAGTTTATATACAATCAACGATATTGATAACATGGCAGGTATTGCTAAACAAGTCATTGCAACAATTGAATCTTCATTAGACACTTGTTGGGATTCGACTGCGAAATATTGGTCAGATGGTGCTGAAGATTCAGCATTAAAAGCTGCTTATGTAGCTTATCAAGATGCGGCTAAGAGTTTAAGCGAAACAATATTTGGAAAAGACGTACCTGAAAAGTATGACGATTTAGATGATATATACTCACTTTATAATAATTATAATTTTTCCGAACTACCATTTTCTGTTGATTTTAAGAAAGTTTTTGTGAATATCATAATGGATCAGTTATTGGATACATATGGTGAACCTAATTATGCTTGGATAGACCAATCTTCATTGCCTACATCAACAAGTTCTTATAACACAAATGGTCAGGCTAAGGCTCAATGGTATGAAAATCTGTTTAATCGTATAAAATCCGGCGGATATCAGGTTCTTCAAGACGGTCTTGCTTCAAGCAAAGAGTGGATACAATTCGCATTTGAAAGCGGTATTGTAACAATGGAACAAATAGATTCTCTTGGTAATTGGCAGCCGTTGATATATTCAAATTGTAGTGATATTACATCGCAAACAAATGAAAAAATGATTGCAAAAGCTGAAGCTGAATACAGAAATGCAATGAATAAGATTGAAAACAAAGATAAACGATATGATTTGGAATTGAAAAATATTGATACAGAACACAATTCATTGATGGCAGAATATGAATCAATAAAGACTGCAATAGACAAAAACGTAGAGCGAACATTTAAACTGTACTCATAGTGCTACGCACGTAGAAACTTGGGTTGTTGCATAAACTTATATTGTCATTGTGAGCAAATCAAAAGCTTGATTTGCGAAACAATCAAGCTTATTTATCAATATAGTAAAAATATTGCATGTAAAATTTTATCTATGCATGAACATATTGGCTAGATTACTTCGTCGGCAGTCCTCTGCCTCCTCGTAATGACATTATTATCGATGAGATTACTACGCAAACTGCGTTTGCTCGTAATGACAAAAAAACTGTCATTGCGAGGTGCTACGCACGTAGAAACTTGGGTTGTTGCATAAACTTATATTGTCATTGTGAGCAAATCAAAAGCTTGATTTGCGAAACAATCAAGCTTATTTATCAATATAGTAAAAATATTGCATGTAAAATTTTATCTATGCATGAACATATTGGCTAGATTACTTCGTCGGCAGTCCTCTGCCTCCTCGTAATGACTGTATTAAATATATGAGATTACTAAGTAAACGCATTATAATGACAATAAAAAATCCCCGAACGGGGATTTTAGTATTATATAATTATTAATTATTCTTACAGAATTCTTCTAATGTAACCCATTGATTATTAACCTGTACATTCATTGTTCCGTCACTATTAGTTTTTACATTATAACTTTTATCTTTATTATTATCGCCATCATTTTGTACTATTTTGGTTACATTATATGAATTACTTCTTATACGTCCATCTTTAAATTTAATTGCTCCTCTGTTAATATGGTCACCATCTTCGCATACAAATTCATATTGGTATCCTTTTTGGGTGATTATACGTTTATCAAAGCTCATACCTGAGTCAACGCTAATCTCTGCAATTTTTATATCACCATCATATATCATGCCACCTAGATACTCATTATTTGGATTCTCAATTTTATAAGTTTTAGAGTTATTATTGCCATTGCTAGCAGCAGATTCTTTTCTGTATGCATATAAAGCTTTCATACTTGGTATGTCTAATTTATCTAAGTTCTCAACTTTAAAGCCTTTTATGAAATTACCATCTTCATCAAATACGCTTGGATTTGCAGCTATTAAAGCTTGTTGTAATTTTTTAATGTCATATTTGTTTATATTGGCAACCTTTTGTTTTAATATTGTTTCTGCAAAATGTGCTGCGGCCAAATGACCTTTTTTTCTTGATTCAAGGAATGTTTCTTTTAATTTTTCGCCAATTGCTTTGTCATTTTTTGCTTTATACCAACCTTCAGGGACTATGCCTCGTCTGCCTCGTGGGACAACCGAAGGAACATTGCCATCATTGCCTTCTGTGCCGTCAGCGGCTGCGCCTTCTTCGGCTGCAGCAACTTCTTCTTCAGCTGCTGTTTCAGTTTCTCTTCTTTGAGAAGAAACAACTTCTTCTTCTTCATCTTCTGCTTTAGCCTTTTCTTTATCAGCTTCTTGAGCCTCTTGAGCCATTTCAAACAGTTCTTCCATAGAACTTGCTTTTATTAGATTACCTTTTGCATCTCTAGCAAGAACTGTACCGTCAGATAATGTTTGTATATTTTTATATGTACCGCTTAAAATTTGTTGCATTTTTATATCGTCTTGCTGCTCATTAGATACTGCACCGCCACGGCCATCCAAATTTTGCTGTTGCAAATATAATCCGGGGTACATTGTTGGCATATATCCGTACGGACTTTGTTGCTGTTGTCTGTTCGGAAAAAAGTTTTCCATTGCCATATTAAAAAATTGTTGTATCATTTGATACTTCATCATTGTTGCAAAAATCGGCGGCATTCTAAATCCACCACCATGACCTCCGCAGCAATTTCCTCCCGAGTAGTATCCGCCACTCGGAATGTTATTATTGACAACTACAGTATCGCCGCCATTCCATGGCCACCAATTCACCATAACAATATTCCTTATCATATACTTTTATTGCATCTGTATATATAAAGTATATACTTATTTGTTTTTTGCCTTATTAATGACATTTCGTTACAAATGTTTACAATAAATCTAATTTTATGCTAAACTGTATATATGGATAGAAAAATTGTAACTACTAACAGAAAAGCGTTTCACGACTACAATATTATTGAAAAATATGTAGCCGGAATTGTTTTGACAGGTACTGAAATAAAATCTATTCGTAAAAATGCTATTAATCTTAAAGATAGTTTTTGCAAAATTGAGGATGGCGAAATCTTTTTATATAATTGTCATATTTCTCCTTACGAGCAAGGAAATAGGTTTAATCATGCAGCCGAAAGAATTAGAAAGCTTTTATTAACAAAAAAAGAAATTTTAAAGATGCATACAAAGGTTAAGCAGGATAATTATACAATTGTACCGCTCGAGGTTTTCTTATCTCATGGGTTTGCAAAAATTGAAATTGCGTTAGCAAAAGGTAAAAAAATACACGACAAGCGTGATGATATTACCAAAAAAGACCAAAAAAGAGAAATGGACAGAGCATCTAAAATAAGGTATTAAGTAGTTATTCTGAGACGAAATATTTTGAGATTCTTCGCTTCGCTCAGAATGACCAGCTAGAGCCGAAGAATCTCATTAAATATGAAAGTCGTAATTTTAGGCAAAGGGGAAATGTTATCAAATCTTATTGAAGGTACATTAGATGCCGGATGTGATATTGTCGGGGTTTTACGGTACGAAAGAGTTGCTTATCCTGCTTGGCGTTTGTCGCTTACGGATTTCTTTAAGCCTGCAAATGATTTGACCATTATCAAACAACATAAATTGTATGAAATAAATTGTAAATCAGCTAATTCCGAAGCTTTTAAAAAGGAAATTTTACGTCTTAATGCTGATGTAATTTTGGTTGGAACTTGGGGGGAAAAATTAAAAAAAGATGTAATAAATTTACCTGTTATTGCATCTGTAAATGTTCATCCGTCATTATTGCCAAAATATCGAGGACCAAACCCATATTTACAAACAATTTTGCACAGAGAAAACAAATCAGGTTTAACTTTTCACTTGATGAACGAAGAATTCGATAAAGGTGCAATTTTAGCTCAAAAAGAAATTCAAATTTTGCCTAATGAAACGTCAAAAGAGTTAAAAGAAAGAACTGTTTTTCAGGCAAGATTATTGTGTTCGGAAGTTTTAAAAAAACTTGAATATGGACTTGTTATTCCAATCGAGCAAAATGAAGATGAAATGTCATATTTTCCAAATATAAGCGAGTATGATAAGATGTTGGATTTTGAAAAAGAATCTGCAGAAGAAATTCATGCTAGAATTAGGGCTTTTCATCCTTGGCTGCCAACTTATGTTACTTATAAAAATAAATTTTTTATCCCAAATCCGTATAAATTGAAAATAATTTTGGCTCAAAAAGGTTCAGTCGGTGATATTATTGAGACAGACTATACTCATTGTTCAATTACTGTTCAATGTAAAGACGGCAAAGCATTAAAAATGGACGGTGTAAAACTGTATGGATTTTTTAACCGTCCATTTACAAAATTGTTTATAAAGAATATTAAAATTTGAAATTTCTTTCACCGTTTTTAATTTTTTCAAGATTTTCTTTTACTTTTTCTTTAACGGTTGTAAGTTGTTCGAGTTCTTTTTTTATTAATTCTTCGCCTACTTTTTTTGTTTCATCTGAGGCATAATCTTCCAAGTATTCTTTCAAAGTCATTATGGCATTTGGTTGGCAGAAATTGTGGATTTGCTGGCTTTTGCAAATTTCCATAAATTTGTCACCGGTTCTTCCGCTTCCGTAGCAAGCTGTACAAAAACTTGGTAAATAACCCAATTCCATAAGCCATTTTATAACTTCATCAAGAGTTCTTCTGTCAGAAACGTCAAATTGTGCGGAATCCTCTTTTTCCGGCATAGGTTGGAAGTATCCGCCAACACTTGTTTTTGAACCTCCAGAAATTTGTGAAATACCAAGATTAAGTAATCTTTCTCTGCATTGGGCAGATTCTCTGGTTGAAATAATCATTCCTGTGTAAGGAACAGCTATTCTGATGCAAGCTGCAATTTTTGCAAAAGTATCGTCATCAATTCCGTTTTCAAAAGCGTTTGGATCTATGTCGTCAGCTTTTTTAATTCTTGGAAGGCTAATTGTATGAGGTCCAACTCCAAATACTGCTTCTAAGTGTTCAGCGTGCATTAAAAGTCCTGCAAATTCATACTTGTATGTCGATAGCCCGTACAAGACACCTAATCCAACATCATCAATTCCACCTTGCATAGCTCTGTCCATAGCTTCTGTATGGTAGTTATAGTTGTGTTTTGGTCCTGTAGGATGAAGCTTTTCATATCTTTCTTTGTCGTATGTTTCTTGGAACAAGATATATGTGCCAATGCCTGCTTCGTGCAATTTTTTATAATTTTCAACGGTAGTTGCTGCAATATTAACGTTTACACGTCTTATGGCTCCATTTTTATGCTTTATTGAATAGATAGTTTTAATAGAGTCTAATATATATTCGATAGGATTGTTTACTGGATCCTCTCCAGCTTCTATTGCAAGACGCTTATGTCCCATATCTTGAAGGGCAATTACCTCTTTTTTTATTTCTTCCTGAGTTAGTTTTTTTCTTGGTATATGTTTGTTTTTTTGATGATATGGACAGTAAACGCATCCGTTTACGCAATAATTGGATAAATATAGCGGTGCAAACAGTACAATTCTGTTTCCGTAATAATCTTGTTTTATTTGTTCTGCGAGTTTAAAAATTTCTTTATTGAGTTCCTCGTCCTCGCAAGCTAAGAGCACAGAAGCCTCTCTGTGATCTAAACCTTTTGCTAGTTTTGCCTTATCTAATATTTTATTTAAAATTTCTTTGTTATTTTTGTTTTCTTCAGCGTATTTTAGTGTCTCAAGAATTTCTTCATGAGAAATAAATTCATCAGCGCTATTTGATTTCGGATTGTACATAATAAATCTCCCTCAAGACATGATAGTCTGCTGAAATTTAAAAATCAACTTAGACAATAAATCCGCCGCCTATAAGGTGTTTGTCTTTAATGTCATATATTACGCCGGATTGTCCTTTTGTAACAGAATTTACAGGTTCTTCAAATTCTATATCTGCAAAGTCTTCAAATAATCTTACGTGTGCTTTCTTGTGAGGCATATTGTATCTGATTTTTACAAAAGCATCAAATTCTGTTTCTCTTTTGGGGTATGTAAGGTTAATATTCGATATTTTTACTGTTTTTTTGTAGTTGTCTTCTTCTCTGCCAACGTATACTATATTTTTTAAAGGATCAATGTTAATGACATATAATGGGTATGGGGCTGCAATTCCTATACCTCTGCGCTGACCTATAGTGTAGTTGTGGTATCCTTTATGCTCACCCCATTTTTTGCCGGTAAGTACATCTATAAAATCACCTTTTTTCTCTCCTAATTTTTTGTTAAGAAAAGTTTTTGTTGTATTTGGTTTTTGAATAAAACAAATATCCTGGCTTTCTTTTGAATCTTTGGGCGGTAAATCAAAATCAATTGCCATTTGTTTTATTTGAGCTTTTTCATATTCATATAACGGGAAAATTGTTTTTGATAATTGTCTTTGATTTAATCTGTATAAAAAGTACAGTTGGTCTTTATGTTCATCTCTTGCAGGGTATAGCTTAAAAAATCCATCAGAGTATCTAATATCAGCGTAGTGGCCTGTGGCAAATATATCTGCTTTTAGAACATCTGTTGCATAATCAAATAGTAGTCCCCATTTTATGTGTTGATTACACATTATGCAGGGATTTGGAGTCTCTCCGTTTTTATAAGATTCAACAAAATAGTTGACGACTCTTTTTTGAAACTGTTCATATGCATCAAATACGTAGTGCCTTATTCCTAGTGTATCTGCAACATTTTTTGCATTCTGCACAATATTTTCTGAAGCTGAGTCGTTTAACATTTTTCCTGTTATGCCGATAACATTATATCCTTTTTGTAACAATAAAAGCGCTGTTACAGAACTGTCAACCCCGCCGCTCATTGCTACTACTGCCGTCTTTTTGTCTTTAAACATAAACATATTATATCATACTTAAGTGTAAATTATAATTATAAAAGTAGCAAAAATTTTTCTTTTGAAGTATTATTACTAAAGCAAAGGGGATTTATTGTGGAAAATTCAAAAAATTCAGAAATGACTATAGGTATACCGAGAGGCATGTCTTTTTATAATAATTATCCGTTTTATTACGGTTTCTTTTCAGATTTAGGTATAAAAATTGTTCTGTCAGATCCTACGACAAAAGAAACAATGTCAAAAGGTGCTTCTTTGGTTGTAACTGAAACTTGTCTTCCTATAAAGGTTTATGTGGGACATGTGTTAAATTTGATTGAAAAGGGTGTTGATAAAATTTTTGTACCTTCAATTCAATCTATTGCTCCGAAAATTTATAATTGTTCAAAAATCAGAGGTTTGCCTGACTTGATTAGAAATGTTGTAAAAGGCGACTATACAATTATTGAAGCAACTCTTGATAAATCCGAAAAAAATCAAGGTTTGTATGAGTTTTTAGCAGAAGCTGTAAAACCTTTTGGCATAACAGATATGGAAAAAATTAAAAATGCTTCTAAGGCAGGATGGAAAGCATATAATAATTTCTTTATTATGTCAAAATCAGGTATGAGCTATAAAAAAGCTATGAACTACGCATTACAGGGTAAAGTTTTTATTGAAAATCAAACAAAAGAATACCCAATATCAGTAGCTTTAATTTCACACGGATATAATATTTTAGATGACAGAACTTCTATGAAGATTATAGAAAAGCTGGAAGGTATGGATGTTAAAGTATATACATCTCTTCAACTTTCTAACGAACAAATGGATGACGGTATTGCAACTCTTGGTCAAAACATGTATTGGGCCAACGAAAGAGAAATGACAGGTGCTGCAGGTCATTATATGAAAGATGCTAAGATTGATGGTATTATTACTCTGACAGCATTCGGTTGCGGACCTGATTCTTTGATGTGTGAAAGAATTGTAAGAAAAACAAAAAGATTCAATAAGCCTTTATTGCATTTGACTATTGATGAGCAAACAGGTGAAGCCGGATTTGTTACCAGATTAGAGGCTTTTGTCGATATGCTATTTAGAAAGAAAAGGGCTAGTATTATTAACAAAATGGAGTTGTCTGACAGTAATAATTATGTTCCGAATACTAATTATATAGAAACTACTCAAATTTAGGTACAAAAATCGCCATAATTTTAAAATTAACGGCGATAACAAAATTTTCCCTAAATAAACACTTCAATAAATAATTACTACCCTATCCGACATAACCGGACAATACTTCTTGTCCCAACACGGAGAATCTCATCTTCTTTAATGCCCTCAATTCTGTTTGGCGTATGCATTCTTTTGTTACACCATAAATGTTTCCAATTTCTTCAAGTGTCATTTTTGCATTATCGTTAAGCCCATATCTCATCCTGACAACTTCTTGTTCTCGTTCCTTTAATGTTGATAGAACGTTCATAATATCTGAACGTAAGTTTTCAAATTCTACTTGTTCTGTTGCAGAGGCTTTTTCGTCTTCAATTATGTCTGCGACATTCATTTCTTTTCCATCTGCATTTTCTAAACCACTTTCAATAGAGATAGTTTTTGAGTATGCGTTTAGAAATGTATCAATTTTATCAACTGTTATATTCATTTTCTTCGCAACATCTTCTGTTTTAACCTGACAATTTGATTCTCTTTCCATTTCGGTTTTTAATTTTGAAAATTTTGAAAGTGTCTCTTGGATATAAACCGGTATTTTCATGCAATGTGATTGCTCTGATATTGCTTTGAACATTGCTTGTTTTATCCACCAGCTTGCATAAGTGGCAAATTTGTATCCTAATTTATAATTAAACTTTTCTGCTGCAATCATCAAACCTACATTTCCCTCTTGAATTAAATCAATCAATGGTAAATGTGACATGTGAATTGCTTTTTTTGCAATTGTAATGACAAGTCTTAAATTTGATTTTATTAGTTTTTGTCTGGCTTCTTCATCGCCTTCTTTAGCTTTTTTGGCTAATTCTTTTTCTTCCTCAAGGCTCAAAGAGGAATAGTCTGAAATTTCTCTAATGTAGGCAGCTAATACAGTGTCATTAGAAGCTTCTACAATTTCATTTTTTGCGGGGTTTGAGAATTCTGTCTTTCTCATCTTAATAAACGAATTTTTTGTCATACTTTTTAAACTCCTTCATATACAATACACAAGACGGGATAAATAACACTTAGTATATATATAGTATATACTACAGTATATACTTTTTCAAGTCTTATGTGAAGTTTTATTAATTTTAATAACAAAAATTTTAATAAAAATCACAATATATCTATTTATTGTATAATTTATTTGGAGGGATAATGAAAAAAAGGTATATAGTTATTGGCTTATTATCTGTGATTTTATGTGCACCGTTTATCTATGGGTCATTAAGCAATTTGGCATATACTGCAGAGAGTGGTGTTAATACTGTTTCATACAGCACAGCAATAAACAACGGTAAACCTTCTGTTGTTTTGTTTTATACAACTTGGTGTACATATTGTAAAAAGTTTATGCCTATATTTAATGGTTTATCTCGCTCTAATAGTAGTAAGTATAATTTTGTAAAGATAAATATTGATTTAAAAAATAATGCTTCAATAACAAGAGAGTACGGTGTGGTGTCTATACCAACTGTATATATAATTGAGCCTAAATATAAAGTAAAGAAAGAGGTTTCTCCATATTCATATGATAGTGTAAAGAGTATGCAAGCAGAGCTTGATTATTATTTAAAACATCGCAGGTAAATAAAAAAAAAGACCTTGAGTTTTCAAGGCCTATCCGTTTAAATAAGAAGAGAGAGCTTTATATTTATATAAAGTTAGATTGAAGAAAAAAATTGCTATTAAGTTGATAAAATATTAAGAAATATTAATGAGTGTTATGAAAGACATACAAAATTTAAACGATACAAGAAATGTTGACATCCAGAAAGTTGGTATAAACAGTTTGACTTTGCCATTAACTGTTCAGCGTAAAAATAGTACTGATCAGATTGTTTCGGCAAAAGCAAGGGTTTGCGTATCTTTACCAAAAAACTACAAAGGGACACATATGTCAAGATTTGTGGAAGTCCTTACTGAATGGGAAAATAAGCAAATTTTAGGTGTTGATATAAAAGGATGTCTTGAAAAGGTTATTAAAAAGCTTAATGCAAAAAGCGGAGAGCTAAAATTTAAATTCACGTATTTTATAAATAAAAAATCGCCCGTAAAGAAGATGTCAGCTCCTATGGCATATGAATGCTCATTTGAGGGTAGAATTGATAATGGAGAATATAAATTTATACTTGGAGTTGCTGTTCCTGTTACGACACTGTGCCCATGTTCAAAAGAAATTTCAGATTATGGCGCTCATAATCAAAGAGCAATTATAAAAGTAAAAATCTCTTATGATGAAGTGCATCAGATTTGGATTGAAGATTTGATTGACCTTGTTGAATCGTGTGCTTCTTGTCCTGTTTATACATTATTAAAAAGAGAAGATGAAAAATACGTTACTGAAAAAGCATGGCAAAATCCTAAATTTGTGGAAGATATTCTAAGAGACGTTGTTGTAAAACTTAGAGAAAATAAACTTATTAATGAATTTGAAGTTGAATGTGAAGCTTTTGAGAGTATTCATAACCATTCTGCTTGGGCTTTTCAGCATGAATTTAACAACTAATGAATATTTGATTTTTAAAGTATTTTGAATTTTAATTTTATTATGGAAACACAAACGTTATGCCAAAAGAAAAAAGCACTGATATGGCTTCAAGGCGGACATTTTGTAAACGATATATATACAGGAATGTTAAATCCGATTATGCCGTTTATTGCGGCAAAAATAGGCATTTCAATGGCTGTTGCTACAATTGTATTAACTGTCTCACACATATTTTCGTCATTATTGCAGCCTGTTATTGGATATTTTGCTGACAATACATACAAAAGAATTATGATTTTTTGGGGAATTCTTTTTTCTTCTATGTTTATTCCTTTAACAGGAGTCGCAGACAGAATTGACACACTTCTTCTTTGCATAATTATAGGCAGCATAGGTTCAAGTCTTTTTCATCCGCAAGCGCTTGGACTTATTTCAAAATTTTCACAAGGACTAGATAATGGCAAATCGTTATCAATTTTTTTAGCTATGGGTACGCTCGGGTATTCTATAGGGCCTATTATGTCTGCCGGAATTACACAATTTTTCGGTATGGATAAAATGTCTGTACTGAGTATTATAGGAATTTTTTGGATTGTTTTGATGTTTAAATTTGTTCCAAAAATGTCGCTTACAGATGAGATCAAAGAAAAAATACATTTTAAAAAATCTTTTAAAGATATTTTATTAAATCATAGACTAAATATTTTGAACATAATAGCAATGCTAAAAACAATGGTTCAATCTTCCTGTTTTATTCTACTTCCTTTTTTGTGGAAAGACATCGGACACAAACCATTTTATATAGGACTTGCGCTATTTATGTTTATATTTGCAGGGGGTATTGGTTCGCTAATAAGTAGCGCAATAGAGAAAAAAATTGGTGCAAAAAAAGTATTGTATTTATCCATGAGTTCCACATTCCCAATGATGGTATTATTTATTTTGACTTATAAACAATTTCCTATTTTATCCCTTATAATATTTGTTATTATGGGCTGTGTCACAATGCTTGCGACTCCTGTTGTAATGCTTATGGCACAAAATACTTTGCCTGAATACAAAAGTATTATTTCCGGATTTATAAACGGCTTCTCTTGGGGGGTAGTTGCAATTGCAATGTCTGTATTAGGATTTGTTGCAGAAACTTTTGGCATAACAAAAGTGCTGATAGCTATATCTGCGGTTCCTGCCATTTGTTCTATACTTGTAAAAGAATTATTTAAGCCTTGTAATCAATAGCTCTTTTGTTTCGTTCAAATTCGTCGGCTTGCATTTTTGAAAACATTTTTTCTTGCAAACATGATATTTTGTACAATAAATTATTAGTGAGCATTGTCATTGAAAATCTGTTATCCAATTTGTGCAACATGCTCAAATCTTGTATACTTCCAAAAGTTCTAGAATCCCCAATAGCATTAATCATGTTGTTTGAAGCTTGCATAGACTGAAGCATTGCATTATTCATAGTATTAACGGCTTCAAATCGTGCAATAGATGATACTAACATTAACCTTCTCCTGTTCTATTATTTTATCTAAGTTTAGTAAAAAAAGCAACTATTAACTTTTGTAACAAAAAGTATAGTTTCTGAAATTAGATAAAAAATATATACTTTATATATATGCAAACGTTAAATAAGACGAGAGATATTAAGAGAGAGACTTTTTAATTCCTATTCCTTCCTACAAAAAGATTTTGCCCCGCGAGGGGCTTTTTTTTATTTATAAATTGCAGGAGTTTCAAACAAATCCCGATCAATTTCGTCAAAATTTTTAATTATCTGCGATACGTAAGGTATATTTTTATAAATTTCTGTTTTTTCCATGGATGCTATAGCTATGACTTTGCCCGCACCTGATTTATGTGCTGCTTCAAGACCTGATAGTGCATCTTCAACCATTATGCAATCTTTAGGTTTTATATTAATTAGATTCGCAGCTTTTATATATATATCAGGAGCTGGTTTACCTTTTACCGTTCCGTCAGCGTATGCAATTTTACTCACGTCAAACCATTTATCAAGTTTAAATGTTTCGATATAAAATTGGACGTTATCAATTTCTGACATAGTTGCAATATTTCTAGGGATGTTATTTTGGGCAAGATAATCTAAAAACTCTTTAGCTCCAGGTGCTAGTACGGTATTTTTAGCATCTTTTCTACACATTTCTCTATAGACAGCTTCTTTTTCTTTCCCAAGTTTTTCTACGAGTTCCTTTTCAGGTTTTCTTCCCATAAGATATGTAAGAATGTCCTCATTTGTCCTTCCGAACATATATTTGCGCATCTCCTCATCAGTAAATGCATATGGACGAACTCGTTTAGAAAATTCTCTCCAAGCTTCTAAATGTTTTTTTGAATCAAAAAATAATGTCCCGTTAAAGTCAAAAATTATTCCCTTGTACATAGTTTTGTTCCATTAATTTATTGTAGTATTCAAGATATTTTTTAGCTTCTTTTTCTTTTTTGAGTTTTTTTAGTACAAGTGCTAAATTGTAATGAAATTCAGGTACTGTATTTTTAAGATCAGTGGCTGTATATAATTCATATTTGGCTTTATAATATTTACCAATTGACATATATGCGCATCCAAGATTATAGTGAGCATAAGGGTAATCAGGTTTTATGTCTGTAACTTTTTTGTATTGTTCAATCGCCATGTTTGGTTTGCCTGTTTGCAAATATATATTTCCCAAATTGTAGTATGCTTTGAAATATTTTTTATCGATATTAATGGCTTTTTTATACATAAATTCAGCTTCATCGAGCTTTCCTTTATCTTGAAGAATATTCCCCATTAAAAGCCAATCTTGTGGAGTTCTTTGGTCTTCTGGAATATTTAAAAATATTTCCATGGCTTTTTCAATATTATTTTCAGCATATACGATACTCGCTTGGTATGATAAGTCTTGATTTTCTTGTGTTTGTGTAATCAATGGTTTTTCGTTAACTTTTATAAGATCAAAAGATAAAGCCGAATTTGTGCTAAATATTAATAAACATAGAATTAATAAAATTTTCCTCATAAGAAGATTATAAAATAAATAAAAAAAATATCCACAAAATTTGACATTATTGATAAATGTTCGATAATGTCGTTGATGTCTCTTTTACGTTGTCCCGCATCTGACTCCTTGATGCGGGTTTATTTTAAAATAATTTACATAAATATAATAATAAAAAGAGGTTGAATTTCTTCAACCTCAAAACTTCTACACTACACACTATTTTATATTACACTACACATTCGTTTTTACATTAATTTTTCATCCATCCACATATTGCAGCAGCTCCACCTGCGATAGCGCCGAGTGCTATGCCCCAGAAAGTTTTGCTCTTTGATGCTATTTTAAGGCCCTTCATTGCCAAACCTGAGAGTCCCCAAGTTGCACCGCCAACTAATGCACCACCTGCAATATTACCTGCAACTTTCTTTGCATTTTCTTCAGTGCCCACCGGCTGTCCTGTCAATTCAGAGACTGTTTCTTCTGCTGTTTTTCTGTTAAATAGGCCAAAAGTTGTTGTCTGTAAAACACCTTGAGTAAATGAATCTCTGCCGTGATCTCTTATGTCTTCAAGTAATGATTTCCCTGTTGCTTGCTTGTACAGAGTAATAGCTCTGCTTTTTGCGTCGGCATCTGATACATTACCATAAAGAGCCTTTACACTTTCCACATATGAGTCAAATGCTTGCTTTATTTGTTGTTGTTCATTTCTCAAAATCTTATCTTGTAAAACTGATAGTTTTCCTTGAATACCCTCTGTAGGAGCGTTCAATCTCATATCAGCATTACGCATTTTTTGTTGTTGCCGAACTGAACTATCTATCATAAAGTCTTGATATTTTTCGTATTGTTTGTAATAGTCTTCATAGCTACCACTTCTACCCATTCCAGGCATCATCCCCATTCCAGGCATCATCCCCATTCCAGGCATCATACCCATGCCCGGCATCATTCCCATACCCGGCATAAGTCCAATATTTGGTGCCATTCCGCCAAAAATACTACCGTTCATTGAGAGCATTGGATCCATACACATTCCTGTAGGATAGTACATATCCAAACCGCTCAAATCGTTCATTGCAATCTGGTTATTGTATATATTCGGATATAGTCCGTACATATTTGCAGCAATATTAGCTACCATAACCTAACCTCCAAATTGAATTTTAACCTACCTTACTTATATAAAGTATTTTATTTTTTATAAATTGCTTTTTTGTAATAATAATGTTACAAAATCTTAACAATATTAAAATAATTACTATTCTTGCATGCGGTTAAAATAAGTGTATAATATAGCTATGCGCAAGTTTTTTTCATTTCTTTTTACATTGTTTATAATCGCTGGGGTAGCTTTTGTTATATGGCAGCATCCGGGTTTTTTTCAAAAACAAATTGATAAAATTAGGGGGCTGTATTATGTTCATAAAGGTGATAAAGAATTAAAAAAACTAAAACTTCAAAAGGCTATTAATTATTATAGAAGGGCTGTTGCTTTATATCCGGAGCATTACGGCGCTTGGTATAATTTGGGCAATATTTATGTTGTTTTTGAAGATTATTATTCTGCTGTTGATGCGTATGAAGAAGCTTTTGAGCATAACCCTAAAATGATGGTTGCCCGAATGAATTATGGTATCGTGTCTGCTGAAAAACTTGGCGATTTCGATGGCGCAATTAATCAATACGATGAAATTTTAAAGACAAAAAGGCATTTGATTTCTATTCCTTTTGTTTACAGTAATAGAAAAAGCTATAAAGTAAACAAAGGCCTTGCTTATTATAACAGAGGTGTAGCGTATAAACAAAAATCTATTTACCTTGATTATGAATATGAATACAGACGTCAGTTTTTACTAAAGGCTTTGGAATCTTATCAAGAAGCGTGTAAAATTTTAAAGAAAGATTATGATGCGAGATATAATCTTGCTTTGACTTATCATTTGTTAGGCGATTATAAAACTGCAGGATTAACTTATTGTAAAGCAATAGAATTGTCCCCCATGAAATACGAGGCTCATTATAATCTGGCTGTACTTTTAAGGCATTTAAAATACTATAAAGAATCCTTAGAGGAATTAGAAAAGGCTTCAACCCTTATTTCTACGTCGAGTGAAGGAATTTCTGCTCAGCAAAGATATATTTTTGATGTAATGAATGACGTTACAAGAACAATTCTTGCGAGTCAAGATAATGATTTGATTGAAAAAATAACAGAAGGCCCAAATGAAAAATCAAAAGTTACGTATATAGGCGGCAAAATTGTGATGACTGATGATTTGGATAAGGCTATTTTGAAAAATTTTAAAGTCTGCGGTGCTAAAAGTCTTTTAAAAGAGGACTTGGAAGAATTAAACGAATATGACAATCTTCGTTATGATGTTAATGTTCCAGGAGTTGAATAATTTATTATAATTATCCTTTTACAGCCCCGTCATTTTCGCCAGAGATGAAGTATTTTTGCATAGCTAAAAAGAATATCAATATAGGAATTGTTGAAAGTATTGAGCCTGCAGCAATAAATCTCCAATTTGAACTAAACATTCCCTGTAAGTTGTTCACTCCAACAGGCAAAGTATACATGGCTTCTTTTGTTAAAACAATACTAGGCCATAAAAATTCACCCCAAGAACCTATAAATGTAAAAATTGCGAGAACAGCAAGAGACGGCTTAACCATAGGAAGTAAAACTTTCCAAAATATTTGAAAAACGTTACAGCCATCGACTATTGCAGCTTCTTCCATTTCTTTGGGGATGCCTAAAAAGGCTTGTCGCATTAAAAATATTCCAAATGCATTTACAGCAAACGGCAAAATAAGTCCCATAAAGCCGGCAAAGTTATTTATATTATCTGTTAAGTGTAATTTTAATGTTATCAAATATACAGGAAGCATAATTGCCTGAAATGGTATCATAATAGTTGCAAGAATTGCGAAAAATGTTATTTTCTTTCCTTTAAATTCCATTCTTGCCAGAGGATATCCTGCCATAGCTGATAAAATTAGGTTTAATATAACAGTTACTCCAGCAACTATCATACTGTTGATAAAATATCCTATAAAATTAACTTTGTTCCATACTCCTGTATAATTTGACCATGTGAAATCCGTTGGTATTATCTGAGGTGGATATGCAAAGATATTTTCCGCATTTCCTTTTAGTGAAGTTGAAATTAACCATATAAAAGGAAAAATAGAAAGCAAAGAAATTGTTATTAATATAATGTGTATCCATAAGTTTTTAAATTTCATATTTCTTCCTTTCAAAACAGAAAATATTTATTAAAGAAAAAATCATAACTATAATTAGTAATACAACTGCCATTGCAGAAGCAAAGCCTAAATCTAAATTTTCAAAAGCTCTTTCATAAATATAATAAACAATTGTTTTGCTGGAATTTAGAGGTCCGCCTTTTGTCATAACGTAAATCTCGGCAAATACTTTCATAGCAGAAATTGCACTTATTGTAGAAACCAATGCTATAGTCGGCATTATATGTGGTATGGTTACTGTCAGATGTTTTGTTATAAAATTCGCACCATCAATATCGCAAGCTTCGTAAAGTTCTTGAGGAACACTCATCAATGCCGCAAGATATATTATCATATAATATCCGATACCCTTCCAAATAGTAACAATAATTACAGACCATATCGAATATTTTGGATCTGTGAGCCAACCTATTGATTCAAATCCACAAAGGTTTACAAAGTAATTTAAAATACCTTGTTCTGCATATAACCATTTGAATGCTATGGCTGCTACGACTATTGATACTATAACAGGTAGGTAAATTAAAATTTTGTATAGCGTTACACCCCTGAGTTTTTGATTAATTAAAATTGCAAGAAAAAGAGGGAAAATTACAAGAATTGGAACTGCACCTATTAAATACAAAAAAGTGTTCCATAATACTTTATAAAAAATTGGGTTATGAAACATATTTAAGTAATTTTTCAAACCTATAAATTCTGGTTTGTATATATTTGATGAATAATCTAAAAAGCTAAGCCCAAACGTTTGAAAAAATGGAATGAAGAAAAATACAACCAACAAAATAACTGCGGGAAGTAAAAATAGATATGGAGCGTACTTAGAATGGAACTTAAACATATTGTAATTATATTTAAGTTCTTATTTTTTTTCAAATATATTAAATAATATTATCAAATGATTCTGTGTGGTTTTGTAAGCAATTTTGCATCAACACGTTCTTTTATTGCGCCTTCCGGTTCGTAATAAGGAGATACAGTCATTATTTTAGCCGCAATATCAGGGTAATAATAAATAAATCTCAGTTCACTTGATGTCAACGGCTTTTGTGTGTGGACATTTGCATAACGAGCAAGTTCAAGAATATTTCTGGCTTCATGTTCGTCCTTAAATTCCAATTCAAGGTTATCATAAACATTTCTAAAACCTTTAATACCACCGTACTCACCTGTTGTAATCATTCGACCTGTTTCGATGATTTCAGGTTCACCCCTGCCAAGTTCCTCAAAATCGTATAATTCGTAATTTCTTCTGTCTTTGAGTGCTCCGTCTGCGTGAATTCCCGATTCGTGAGCGAAGGCGTTATCTCCTACTGCAGGCTGGTTTATCGGGATTGGAACTCCAAATGCATAAGCAGTATATTTAGCAAGTTTCCATGTTTTGCTTAAATCAATGTTCGGGTCGATGTGATATTTGCCTCTGAATCCTGCGGATTTGAGTATTGCAAGCAAGCAAGAAACTAAGTCTGCATTTCCTGCACGTTCGCCCATTCCGTTTATTGCTGTGTTGATGTACGCATCAACTCCTGCATCAATCGCAGCTTTGGCACCCATAACAGAACAGGCTGTTGCCATGCCTAAATCGTTATGAAAATGTGTTTCTATAGGCATATGAACTTCTTTTGCAATTGTATAAATTCTGTCATATGTTGTTTTTGGATCTTCAAAGCCCAAAGTGTCACAATATCTAAACCTTTTTGCACCGCATCTTTTAGCTTCTTTTGCGAATCTTATCAAAAATTCTAAATCGCTTCTTGATGCATCTTCAGCATTTACTCCAATAATTTCTGCATTTTTGGAAACTGCGCATTCAACGGCCTCGCAAGTCATATTAATTATGTCTTGTGGAGTTTTTTTGCCCATATATTTACCGTTAATCATTTGTTCAGAAGTTGATTGTGAAAGATTTACGTTTTTTAATTTTGGGACATTGTTAAATGAAAGTTCAACGTCGGATGCTATAGCTCTCATCCAGCCTGAAAGTTTTGTACGTGATATAACATTTCTTTCAACGAGTTCTAAATTCCCGTTTAAATAGTTAATTTCGTGCTTTGTAGTTGGAAATCCAAATTCCGATTGAGTTATACCCATATCATCAAGCATCAAATTTATGATTGTTTTTTGAAGTTTTGCCAAACCTAAGCGAGATGTTTGTACCCCGTCTCTGTTAGTTACGTCTACAAAATATATTTTGTTGTCTGTCATATTGATTATCCCTTTTTTGTTATGTTAATTACTTGCTTTTTTTAGCTAAATTAATTACAATAATTAGTATGGAACCTTTTATGTGTTCTGTCAAGTGAATTTTAATATGTCGAATTTAAAGCAGTTAGAAAAAAAAATTAATAAAGAATACAAAACAGGTAATGTAAAGTCTGCCATTGAGCTTTGTCAGATAGGTTTGCAGGACGATCCGACAAATGCTGATTTGCATGTTCGCCTTGGTGATTTGTATTTGGAGTGGCATTTAGATATTTATAATTCTTGTCAGTACATTGATGAGGCAATTACGGAATATCAAAGAGCTTTAGAAACATATATTGATTCGGCAGAGATTTATTTTAAAATTGGGCAAGCTCATTATCACAAAGGTGATTTGGATAAAGCAATTAATTATCTTGATATGGCTGTTTCTAAAGATGAAAAATTAGGCAAAGCATATTATTTGCTGGCAGAAACTTATACAAGGAAAGCCAGATTTTCGGATGCGGTTATGAGTGCTAAAAAGGCGATAAAAACTATGCCACTTAGAAATTCATGTGCACACTTTTTGCTTTCAAGCCTTTATAATATATCTTCTGCAAGAAGTTTTAAGAATTATATGCTTTCAAAATCTGAATTTATTCTCTCATTGCTAACTTTGCCTTTTGACAGAATTGCAATAGGAAACGTTTTTAAAACAATATCTTATGCAAAATTTTTGCCAATGCTTGTAAAAGGTGCTTATCTTTATCAAACAAATAATTTATCAGGCGCATTGGAGGTATATTCGGAAGCTATTGATAAAGCTCCGGGGTTTGTTCCTTTATATTGTCTTTTGGGAGATATTTACCGTTCGCTTGGTAGGTTCGAAGATGCAATTACTGAATATAAGATGGCAATATGGCTTGATTCTTTGAATATCCCTGCATACAGGCATCTGTGCCAAGCATATGAAGAACAGGGTGATTATGACAGTGCTGTAGAAATTTATGAAAAATTAATTCAAATTATGCCTAATATGCCGGATGTTCATTCTAATTTGGCAAATATCTTATATGTAAAAGGTGATATTGATGGAGCAATTTCGCATTTTCAGACTGCTGTTACATTAAATCCCAGAAAACAATGGACAAGTGTTGTAAATCAAACTTTAGGGTTTGTATATCAGGAATCAAAGCAGGATATTGATGCGGCTATAAGTTCTTATCAAAGTGCATATCTTCAAACTCCAAAAGATATTGACATATATGTAAATTTGGGAAGTGCTTTTTATGATAAAGAAGATATTGAAAATGCTTTGCAAGTTTATAGAAACGCTCTTGATCTTGATCCTGAGAATGCAAAAATTCATTGTAACTTAGGCTTTTTGTATTGGGGTAAAGGTGATATTGATGAAGCTTTAAAGGAATATCAGTTGGCTATAGATTATGATCCTAATTATGATATTGCCTACAACAATATGGGTGTTATTTATCTTGACGATTTGGGAAGGGTAAAGCAAGCTATAGATTTATTTACAAAGTCAGTAGAATGTAATCCTAATTATGCCCTAGCACATTTTAATCTCGCTCGCTCTATTGCTATAACAGGTGACAAAATTGAAGCTGCAAAATTGTATCAGATTGCTCAGGATATTAATAAAATAACCGGTGAAATTGACCCTCAGGATATTGTTGATAAGATTAACGATTTGTTTAATTAATTTTTACTATGAAAATATTTAAGAAAATTGGTAACAGATTTATATTTTTTGATAAATGGTCTTTTTGCTTCAAAGGAAAACTTAGAAAATATGTGACTTTGGGCGTAAATTGTTTCCCTCGTACAAAGTTAACTAAATTTGGTATTAAAGCAAAAAAGGCAGATGGAGAATTAAGTTATCCTTTTGATTTGTGCTTTATTCCGTTAAAATCAGTTAGCAATATATTACAAAATGACTTTAATGATTATTTTGATGATTTGATTTTTGATAATGCAAAAAATATTTGGACAAATAAAAAATATGCTATCTTATATTGGCACGACAAAAATATTGATTTTGAATCCTTTAAAATTAGATATAATAATAGAATAGAAAATTTTAAGAAAGTGCTGTCATCTGACGAAAACCTTAATTTTATTTCGGTTATATTTGATGAAGATTATGATGAAAGTTTATATAAAACAGTGTTTGGTGCTTTAACAAAATATTGTGCAGGTGATTTTAAATATTTAATAGTAAATATTAAGGCAAATCCAAAAACTAAAGAATTAATAAAAATTTCAAATAATATTTATTACAAAGAACTACAAGAACCTTGTAAAAATTATAAAGAATGCTGGACTGACAGTAATATTGATAAAGTAGTTCCAAATATGTATGTTTTTTATGAGCAATATGTTGATACTGTTATAAGTTTAGATTACTTGTAAATTTTATTCCCAATTTGGACGCTTTTTACGTACATATCTTCGCAGGCTCCGTAACCTCTGCTTGTTGCATTATTGTCGTATCTTGACATGCTTGTCTTAGCTACAATTTGACCGTCTGAATCTTTATAGATGTCGACAAGATAACCATCAAGTTTTACATAATCGTTCTTTTTTATTTTTAAAAGAGCACTCATAATGTTAGAATTAGCAGGTATCATATGTGTATGAGAAAGGTGGGAGCTCATATATTCTATTGACCATGGAACTTCGTTGTATGGAGGTTTGGTTCTCCAATCAAGACTTCTTGCTTGTCCTAAGGTTTTGTGAGATTTGAATTTCATATGTTTGTAGAGCCTGTGTCTGTCTGTTGCTAAATCACCCCACACAAATCCAAAGTCTATTAAGCATACATCATCAAATGTGCTGCGCATTATATCTCTGAACCAAAAATTACTGTTTTTTGCCACTACAAGTGCAGAAATTGAATATTCGGCCTGCGGATCTAATGCGTATTTGTTCTTTTCTCCGTATACCCTTATTAATTCTTGGTTTTTTATATCTGTTTGTTTTGGTTCATTTTTTACATTAATTATGTTGTCTGTTGTTTCTGTTATTTTAGGAAAGCTGTATTGAATTCTAAATAGTATGTCTCCCAATATTGAATTTATGCAGATTAATATAAATACAATAAGTGAAAATTTGCAAAACCAATTCCAAACTCTTTCAAAATCCATAATTATACCAAACTTTCATCGTATATATTAATAGGTAAGACAATGCCAAATGTTGAACCTTTACCAATGTCTGATTTTACATAAACTTTGCCGTTGTGATATTTTTCTATTGTTGTTTTAACAAGATGTAGACCTAAGCCGGTTCCTTTTACTGTGTGAATATTGTTTTCTACTCTGTAAAATCTGTCAAATATTTTGTCATGAAATTCGGGAGCAATACCGCAACCTTGATCTGTTACGGTGATTTCTGCATTGTCATCTTGTTTATGTATGCATACCTTAATTTCTCCGTTTTCGGGAGAATATTTTATCGCATTTGAAAGTAGGTTGGTCAATGCTCTTTCTATTCCGTCATAATTAAATAAAAACTCAGGAATATTTTCGTCTTGTTCTATAGTGATAGTTAAATTATGCTCTTTGGTTAATGCTTTTACTTCATTAACGCAATTATTAACAACTTGATATATGCTGTTAATTGATTTTTCCATATGTGCGTTAGCCTCTATTCTTGAAAAATCAAGTATATCGTTAACCATTCTGTTTAATCTTATGATTTCTTGATTTATAGTTCCGATAAATTCTTTTTGGGTATCATAATCAAAATCGTTTCCGTAGTTGTATAAAGTATCTATGTAGCTTCTTAAAACAGTAACAGGAGTTCTTAATTCGTGCGAAACATTTGAGATAAACGTTGAGCGCATTGCATCCATTTCAGCTTCTTTTGTCATGTCTATAAGTACAATTATGTAGCCTACATAATCCTTATTTCTTGTAAACATTGGAGAAATTATTGATTTTATTACTTTATTATCAACTTTTATATTAAATTCAATAGGTTTATTTTCCATAATTTCAAGCGGAGTGTCTTTGAATTCTTCGATTTTATCTTTAAAACAATAATTGCCAGCTGTATCGATATAATTTTGGATTTTCATGTCAAGCATTTGATTGTTTTCTAACTCCAGAAGTTTGTGAGCGTGATCGTTTACCATAACAACATTGTCGTTGTTGTTACATACAACAACGCCGTTTGCGATACTCATCAATATTGCTTCAAGTTTGTTTCTTTCTAATGTCAATTGTTCAATATTTTGTTCTTCATAAATGTGAAGTTTGTGTGACATATTGTTAAAAGCATTAAACAACTCTTTAACTTCTGAGCTGACATCTTCACCTTCAATTTTGTATCCAAATTTTCCGCCTGATATTTGTTGTACACCGTCGTGTAGTATTCTTAGTTCTCTTGTTATCAAATAGGTATTTATCAAGATTACAAAAGCAAAAACAATCCAAGCTACTGTAAATACAAACATCATAGAAATTCTTGTTGTATTTGATATTTGTAATATGATTTTTCCTGATAGGCCTACAGTTGCAGAACCTATGTTTCTGTATCCGTCAACAATAATTGGGGAATTAACCGTAATATTTGGAATCTTTGAATTCCCTTGTTCACCTGATTTATAGATGACATTTCCTTGTGCATCTTTAAATTCTATAAAAACAATGTCGCTGTGCGCAGAAACTATTGTATCTGTGTAATCTTTTAGGGCTTTATAAACCTCATCTTTAGAATATTTTTTATCAATTTCTATATATTCAATAGCAAGCATTTTAGATACAACTTGTCCGAAATTATGGTAGCCTTCATTCAATCTTTTTTGAATATTGACAATGGCAAAAAACGCTATAGCTACGATTAAAATCGTGCTAAAAATAAGCCCTGATATAATTAAACGGTTTTGAGTTGTTATACTTGCTTGTTTAGCCATAATTAGATTATATCACTCGAATGAATCTCTCGCAAGTATTTTTAGTCATAAAGTGGTCTTCGGTCGAAACGTTCACCCTCAACAAAAGATGATTTAACCAAATTCTTATCTTTGTCAAGTATTTCTGTTATTGTATTTGTTTGCCATTCGCTTGGACGTCCATAAAAATCATGGTCCCAACTTGCGTGCTGTAATATTACTCGTCTGTATCCTGTGTGGTGACCTTTTTCATCAAATATTTTTGCTACAGATGAAACTTCATATTTTTGTCTCTCGCCAATACGATAATCTTTAGGGATGTATGCATCGGCTTCTGCGAGTTCATCTTTTATATAAACATCTTTTGCACCTGAATTGTATCTTCTTTCTCGAATTCCTGTTTTGTCAGAGTATTCTGTATAGTCTGCACCTTTTGGGGTGTGTTCCATAGATACTTCTTCAAATTTGTTTTCTGAATTTTTGATATAGTTTTTTGAGGTTACAGCATAGTCACTTGTGGATATTTCCTGTTTATTAAAGATACCGTTTTCGTCTTTAAATATTTTTGTATTTTCTGAAAAACATAGTTTTCCGTTGCTGTATGCGGTGTGATTTCTTATTCCCTTTTCCGGTATATGATTAATTTGCGCCAGCTCTAAATCCCCACTACAGTATGAATAAGAATAATAATTATTCCAATTTTCAACATTTGAAATTTTATTATTGTTGTATGTATAGTTTTTAAAACTCATGTATCTCGAATCAGCCTGCACTTTTATACTTCTAACCAATTGTCCGTCTTGGTATTTGAGATAATATTTATCCACAGCATATTCTGATTTTTTTACATTTTTTATTATATATCCTGTGTAGTTTTCGCCTGTTGAGAGAATAGCTTTGCCTTTTTCAAACTTACCTACTTTGTTAAATTCCTCAACAGTTAGGTGTTCAACTTCATCTAATTCTTCTTCAAGTATTCTTTCGAAATCTACTCTATGTTCGCATTTGAAGTACCCTTTTGCGTTCATTGCTTCTTTTAATTCATTGAGTTTTTCTCCGATAGTATCAACTATTTTAGCTTTTTGTGGAGCAACATCTTCAACTATTTCTTCTATATTTTCCACAATTGTTTCTGTTTGCTGTTTGTTAGTCGAACCAAGCAATAATGGTTCTGTGTTTTTTATTTCTTCTGCAGGTTTTGTATGCTCAGCAGCTTGATTTAAAACTTCTGCCGCTTTTCCGCCTCGTCCTTTCATTGCGAAATAAATACCGCCGGCAGCTAATACCGCAAGACTTCCTAACAAAAGATAATTAGTCAAATTTTTGTTGTCTTCTTTTGATTCACTTTTTTTAACGAATTCTGTTGCCGTTTTTTGTTGAACTGTTTTATTATTTACACTGTTTATAGAGTTTACTGACATACTTCACCTATATATAATGTAAAAATTATGAATAATTAATTTTGCTTAAATCTTTTGTTATATTAATAAATTGTAACATTAATTTTGTAGTTTATTTTATTAATTTTTTGCCCAAAAATTTTTAATATGCTAAATATATAATATGAAAAAGACAGTCATTGCATATTTACACACCCATTGGGACAGAGAATGGTACAGGGAGTTTGAGGTATTTAGACTTCGACTTCTAAGAGTGTTTGATAATGTGCTTGATTTATTGGAGCAGAATAAAATACCGTCTTTCTATTTTGATGGTCAAGTCAGTGCTTTGCTAGATTATTTGGAATTAAGACCGGAAAAAGAAAATCAGGTAAGGAAATTTATTAAAGACAAAAAACTCTTTATCGGTCCTTTTTATACGCTTGTAGATGAATTTTTGACGGATGCTAATGCATTTAGAAAAAATTTAGAAATAGGTCTTAAAATTTCAAAAGATTTCGGATGTGAAGATTTTATCGGTTATTTAGCAGATACATTCGGACACAGCAAAAATATTCCGCCGTTGTTGAAAGAATTTGGTATTGATAAGTGCGTTGTTTGGCGTGGGTGTGGTGATATTCCGTCAGAGTTTATGTTTAACGGAATTAATACAGTCAATCTCGTAAGAGGTTATTTTATGGATATCTTTTCCGCTCCTTTGTCTGTTGAGGATAAGGCGAAGTGGCTTAAAGATAACTTAGATAAAATTGCAGAAAAATCAGGTGATTATTTACTCTTGCCGATTGGCGCAGATCATTTGGGGGTCAAGCCGGATATTGTTGATCAAATCAAGGAAGTTAATAGAATACTGAATCAAGTTCAGAATGATAATTATTATGAGATAAAGCTTTCAAGTCCGTTTGAATATTTTGAACTCGTAAAAGATAGATTTTCTAATTTTGAGTGGAATGATGAGCTGAGGGATAACAGTAAGACATTTATTCTGCAGGGTGCTTATTCTTCCAGAACAAAGATAAAACAGAGCAATGTTAAAGCTTCATATCTGTTGAATCAGGCTGATTTATTGCAAAAAAAATATGGAAATAATTATTCTTCTGCAATTGAATATGCATACAAACTGTTATTGCAAAATCAAGCTCACGATGGTATTTGCGGGTGTTCAACAGATTTGGTTCACAGAGAAAATCAAATTCGTTATGAAAAAATTGTCCAAATTGCAAATACAATTGTTGAAGAATTACGTTTTGAACACAAATTTAAAACCCCTATTATGCAAAGTGATACTTTTTTGCCAGAGTATAAGGTTATTTCAAAAGATTTTAGTGTAGAAAATTCTATACTGTATGATACTCAAAGAATACCTGTTACCGAAGATTTTAAAGAAATTTATTTATTAAAGAAAACCCCTGCAACTAAATCTGATTTAAAAATTGAAGTAAAGCAGGGTAGGATATTTATATCGGATTTAAAAAATAGGGTTGAACTTGAGTTTGTAAGATATAAAGATGAAGGTGATACATATAATTTTGGTGCTGTTGCTAATGATAAAGGCGAATATGCAAAGATATATTCTTTTAAAAACAACATTATAAAGACGTCTTTTTTTGACATTCAAGTAGAATTAGGTGAAACAATTAATTTCAGAATTGAGTGGGATAACAAATTAAAAAATCATTTGTGGCAAGCTGAATTTAATTTAAAACATCCGGTTTCTGAAACATATTCTGAAGATATGAATAATGTAATAAAACGAGAGTTTGATCCTGATTATGATATGCGAGAACATCTTCCCAAAAACAAAGGTATTGAGCTTAAAACTAATTTTGCGCCAATGCAAAGGTATGTTGGAACGCAAGGACTCGGAGTAATTACAAAAGGTTTAACGGAATATGAGGTTAAGAATAAATCATTGTTAATTACTCTTTTACGCAGTACGGGAATTATCTCCAATCCACAAAATCCGTCTCGCACAACTCCGGCAGGTCCTCCGATAGAAGTTTTCGAAGCTCAGCAATTAGGATATAATATTGCCGAATTTTCTGTCGCTTTTTTTGAGCCTGAAAATTACCAGAAATATATAGATGTAGTTTATCCGCCTTAT